>JAPSIT010000065.1 GCA_031178585.1 Arthrobacter sp. | reverse complement strand
ACTCACGGTGCCGTCCTCACTCACGGTGCCGTCATTCCCGTGGTCGCGGGACCGGGGTTGGCTGGGTCCGTCGCTCCCGTGATGCCTGCTGTCGACTCGATCACGGGCCGCATCTTCTTCTCCAGCGCCTCGTAGAACATGGAGAGCGGGAACTCGTCGTCCAGCACCTGGTCGGTGAGCCCCCGGGGCGGCCCGTCGAGGGGGAGGGCGCCGGGACCCTTTGCCCAGACGGACGCGGGATTCGGGGTGAGGGTTCCCGAGATCAGCTCATAGGCGGCCAGCCAGTGCGCGGTCTTCGGCCGGTCGATCGAGCGCCAGTACAGCTCTTCGATGCGGGCACCGAGTTCGATGACGACGGGGGCGACTTCGTCCCAGTCGATGCTGAGGCGGCTGTCGGTCCAGTGCAGCACCCGGTGCTGGTGCAGCCAGGCAAAGAGCAGCTGGCCCCCTAGGCCGTCGTAGTTACGCACCCGGTTGCCGGTGATGGCGAAACGGAAGATGCGGTCGAAGATGACGGCGTACTGGACGAGCTTTGCGTGCCGGCGCGCTTCCGGGGAGGCGTTTTCGTCCTTTTCGATCCGCACCGATTCGCGGAAGGCCGTGAGATCGCACCGCAGTTCCTCGAGCGAGTACAGGAAGAACGGCATGCGCTGCTTGATCATGAACGGGTCGAAGGGGAGGTCGCCGCGCATGTGGGTCCGGTCATGGATCAGGTCCCACATCACAAAAGTTTCCTCGGTGAGTCTTTGGTCCTCGAGGAACTGGGCTGCCGCTGCGGGCAATTCAAGGGAGGTGATCCCGGCGGCGGCGGCAAGGACGCGCCGGAACCGGGCGGCTTCACGGTCTGCGAAGATGGCGCCCCAGGTGAATTTGGGGGTCTCGCGGACGGCGACCGTTTCCGGGAACAGCACGGCCGAGTTTGTGTCGTACCCAGGGGTGAAATCGAGGAAGCGGATGGGCACGAACAGCTTGTTGGAATAGTCGCCCTCTTCGAGCCCGGCGATGAATTCGGGCCAGACCACGTCGATCAGGACTGCCTCCACCAGGCGGCTGGTGCTTCCGTTCTGGGTGTACATCGGAAAGACCACGAGGTGCTGCAGGCCGTGTTCGCGGTGCTGCTGGGGCTGGAACGCCAGAAGGGAGTCCAGGAAGTCCGGGATCCCAAAGCCGGACTCCAGCCACCTGGCGAAGTCACTGCCGAGGAGTTCAAGGTAGCGGGCGTCGTGGGGGAAGGACGGGGCCAGCGCCTCCACCGCGTCCATGATGGCGAGCACGTGTTCGCGAGCAGTTGCGTGGTCCGCCGGATCCGGTACCGAGCCGTCCTGGATTTGCAGGCCGCGCAGGGCCGTCGCGGCCGTCTTGAGCCGCTGCCATTCGGGGTGGTTAGCGGTGACCCTAACGGGGGCGGTGGTAGCTGTGGTCGTCATCGTTGGCTTCGCCTTTCTGGTTGCCTGAGCTTCTACGGCGAGCGTAACAAGCAGCCAGACTTCCTAATGCAAAATCACGCCGAGAGTAAGAGACTGTTTTGCTCAGAAGCCGCCCGAGGCTGCCCAGATATAGCGGCAGGCAGCCTCAGGGGTGCGGTTTTCGGAACGGGTCTTCAGGAACGGGTCATCAGGAGCCGGGCGGCGGAGCGCTGGTTTCTGCGTCCGCTGCCGGCACCAGCTTTAGGGAAACCGAGTTGATGCAGTAGCGCTGGTCCGTGGGCGTCCCGTAGCCTTCCCCTTCAAAGACGTGGCCCAGGTGGGAATCACAGGCGGAGCACCTGACCTCGATGCGGTCCATGCCGAGGGTACGGTCATGGATATACCGCACCCGCCCCTCGGCGAGAGGGGCCCAGAAGGATGGCCAGCCGCAATGCGAATCGAACTTCTCACTGCTCGTGAAGAGTTCCGTGCCGCATGCCCTGCACTGGTACACGCCGGCCGTGTGCGTATCCCAGTACTCGCCCGTATAGGGACGCTCGGTGCCTGCCTGGCGCAGCACGTGGAATTCCTCCGGGGTAAGTTCCTGGCGCCATTCGTCGTCAGTTCGGACAACCTGCGGGGGGTTTTCTGCTTTTTCTGGGGTGTTCATAGCTTCATCAACGCTTACGAGTCGCCGATAAATCCCGAGCCGGCATACAGGTGCAGCACGGGAAGGCCCAGCCGGTCCTGGGCCTTGTTGGCCCAGTCGGTGTGCAAGGTGTCGGCCACTGCGTGCGGACGGGTGATGACGACGGCCTGTGCGGCGCCGAGCTCCTTCACCTTCGCCACGAGGCCGTTCACCGCATCGCCGTCGACCACTTCACCTGTAACCCCGCCGCCGAGCCCTTCGAGGGCCTGGAGGGAAGCGGACAGGGTTTCGGCGGCCGCAGCACGCTGTGTCGCAGGGTCCGGCGCATGGGAGGTCAGCTCCCGGAAGGCCTTGGCAATCTCGAGCAGCGAGAGGTTCTCGAGGAAGTCCACGAGCAGATGTCGCTCGGTGTTGGCCGGAACCACCACCACCAAGGGCGTGTCACCCCCGTTCACCAGGCGTTCGATGTTGACGCGGTCGTCCCGACCAAGCGGTTCTTCTGTGAGAATGACGATGGGATCGCTCATGCCTTCAGCCTAGCCCCGAGGTACGGCGCCTGTATGCATATTGCGCCGGATGTGCCTTGGACGCCGACTCCGGTAAGAATGGAGGAATGGATTCTTCCTTCCAGCCCACTACCGAGTTGCTGCGCCACGCGGTTTCCCGCGCCGGCGCACGCCCGGGCCGGGAGCTCCACGCAGGCACGCGTCAGCAGGTTATGACGCCACAGCCGAACGGTGCGATGAGCCTGCGGGCCAAGTGGACGCTCGGCGGAATTGTCGCAGGAGGCACTGCTGCGGCACTGCTGGGGGCAGGATCATCCGCCCTTGCGCTGTACTTTGCGCGCCGGGTCCTCACCCCCGCGCGTGCGCGGGTGGCCGACCAGGAAGTGCTGGCCGTCATCAGGCAAAGCAGCGGCCTGCAGGTCATCCTCGAAGCGACGCCGGAAACGACTCAGGAGGGCACCTACAGTCTCTTTTTTGACGGCGGCAAAGGCCACGCCCGCATTGGCAGGATCATTTCCTATTCCCCGGCGGAGCGCACCGTGCTGCGCACCGTGGACGCCGTCTATCAGGGGAACCTGGAAACTGCCCGGCGCGGCTGGTGGGGCGGCGCGGTCTATCCCGATCCTTCCGCCGTCGGACTCGCCTCAGAGGAGGTCGCCATCGAGGTCGACGGCGGAACCGCTCCTGCCTGGCTGATACCCGGCGAGCCCGACGCCGAAACCTGGGCGGTCCTGGTACACGGCCGTGGTGCCACCCGGCAGGAGAGCCTTCGTGCCGCCAGGCCGGTGCACGAGCTCGGACTGCCGGCGCTCCTTATTTCCTACCGCAACGACGGACTCGCGCCGTCCGCGCCCGACGGCAGGTACGGTCTGGGCTCAACGGAATGGCGTGACGTCGAGGCTGCGATCGCATACGCCCTCGCTCATGGTGCGAAGGAGGTTGTGCTGTTCGGCTGGTCCATGGGCGGGGCCATCTGCCTGCAGACCGCTGATCTCTCCAGGTACCGTAACGTCATCCGTGCCATGGTGCTCGACGCGCCGGTCATCGACTGGGTCAACGTCCTGGCACACCACGCCGAGCTGAACCGTATCCCTTCCGCTGTTGGGCGCTATGGCCAGCTGATGATGGGCCACCGGCTCGGGCGCCGGCTGACAGGGCTCGCGGCGCCGGTGGACCTTAAATCCATGGACTGGGTCTCCCGCGCTGTCGAACTGCGCACGCCTACGTTGATCATTCACAGTGTGGATGATGAGTACGTCCCCTACCGGCCCTCGGCGCTCCTGGCGGAAAAGAATCCTGAGATGGTCACCTTCGAGGCTTTCGAGAAGGCTCGGCACGCCAAGGAATGGAACGTCGATCCTGACCGCTGGGAGAGCCTCGTCAAGGCGTGGCTGCAGAGGCAGCTGGCGCCGCGCGCGAACCCGGGGCAGGGGACGGTACCTAGCGGGGACTGACTGTACTTATCGGCGCCGTAATGGCCTTCGTGAGAAGCACAAGGTCGCCGGGCGCAAGCTCGATGTCGAGGCCACGCCGGCCTCCGGAAACCAGAATGGTGTCCAATCCGAGGGCGCTGTCGTCAATGACGGTGGGGGAGGGCAGCCGCTGCCCCAGTGGCGAGATGCCGCCGAGCACATATCCCGTTCGCCGTTCGGCAGCCGCGGGGTTCGCCATTGCTGCCTTCTTGCTCCCCAGGGCCGCAGCAATTGCCTTCAGGTCGAGGCTTCCGCTGACAGGAACGACGCCGACCGCGAGGCGGCCGTCGATCTCCACCATGAGGGTCTTGAAGACCCTGGCGGGGTCGATGCCCAGAACCTCGGCGGCCTCCAGCCCGTAGCTGGCTGCGGACGGGTCATGGGCATACGGGTGCAGCGTAAAGGAAACGCCTGCCGCAGCCAGTGCGGCTGTGGCAGGCGTTCCCTGGGAAGTGTTTTTGCGCGCCATTCGAATCGCGGTCCGGAAATCCCTTAGTTCTGGAAACGGGCTGAAGACGCCACCTTGCGCTTGATGCGCCCCAGCATTGCCGTCATGCCGCGCATCCGCAGCGGCGTGATGGCCCGGGTCAGGCCGAGCAGCTCGGGCATGTCGTCCGGCACCGAAAGAATCTCCTCGGCCGTGAGGCCGTCCAGCCCTTCATGCAGCACACCCGCGAACCCGCGGGTTGTGGGGGCCTCGGGAGGTGCCTTGAAGAACAGGCGGACGGCGGGCGAGCCGCCGTCGTTCTTCTCCGTTTCGATGGTGAGGAACAACGGCGACTGGCACTCAACAACCTGTTCCAGCAGTTCCGGGTGGTTCTGGAGCCGTTCCGGCAGTTCCGGCAGGCCGCGGGAGAACTCCAGCAGCAGCTGGAGCCTCTCCGGCTCGGTCAATGCCTGGAAATCATCGACAATCTCCGCCAGGGCGGTGGGAAGTGCTTGAGTACTCATCACTTCAAGCTTACGCAGTTTGTCCCGGTCCGGCCGATTTCTTACGGATGCTTACCGTGCTGCCAGCGCTTAGCGTACTGCCAGCGCCGGCAGGGAGCCACGTTCGGCACCCTTGACGATCGGCACGCGCACGGCGTTGCCCCATTCAGTCCAGGAGCCGTCATAGTTGCGGACAGTCTCGAACCCGAGGAGGTACTTGAGGGCGAACCAGGTGTGGCTGGAACGCTCGCCGATGCGGCAGTAGGCCACCACGTCGTCGCCTTCTGCCAGCCCGGCTTCACCCAGGTACAGTGCCTCGAGCTCGGGACGGCTGCGGTAGGTGCCGTCCTCTGCCGCAGCACGTGCCCACGGAATGGATGCCGCGGTGGGGATGTGGCCCCCGCGGAGGGCGCCTTCCTCGGGGTAGGCGGGCATGTGGGTCCGCTGTCCGGTGTATTCCTCGGGGGACCGGACGTCGATCAGCGGCTTGCCGAGGTGGGCCAGGACGTCTTCCTTGAAGGCGCGGATGGGTGCGTCGTTGCGTGGGACGACGGGGTAGTTGCCGAGGGCGGGGGAGGGAGTGTCGGTCGTCAGTTCGCGTCCTTCGGCGATCCACTTGTCGCGGCCGCCGTCGAGCAGCCGGACGTCTTCGTGGCCAAAGAGGGTAAACACCCAGAGTGCGTAGGCTGCCCACCAGTTGGACTTGTCACCGTAGATCACCACGGTGCTGTCGCGCGAAATCCCCTTTGCGGCGGCCAGGGCTGCGAAGGCTTCACCCTCGACGTAGTCGCGTGTGACTTCGTCGTTCAGGTCTGTGTGCCAGTCGATCTTCACGGCGCCGGGGATGTGTCCGGTTTCGTAGAGCAGTACGTCTTCATCGGACTCCACCACCACGAGCTTTCCGTTCTCGAGGGCGCCGTCCTTGATGGCCGCGGCGAGCCACTCGGTGGACACCAGCCGCTCGGGATGGGCGTAGGCGGCGAACTTCTCGTTCTGTTCAACTGGGTAGGACATGCGTATGGCCTTTCACTGAAGGGGTCACGTCAGACGGCCCGGGAACGGCCCGTCACTGCTCCAACACTAGCCACGGGCGCATGTGAAAGCTTCCCTGCGTTAACAGGACGAAATGTGGGCTTGGTCACGGCGCGGGGGGCGGAGTGCAGTGGCACGCGGTGGTCTTCGCCGTTGCCGGTATTCTTGCTGGGGACAAACCACCAGCAGAACGGACCCCCTTGGTGCAGATTGAAAAGCTTGCCACCCGCACGCCGGCCGTGTCGGTGGATGAGCTCCTCAAAGGTTTTTACCCCTCACCCAGGTTCGGGGAGGTGTCCTTTGCCAGCTATCGCCCTGATCCTGCCCAGCCCAGCCAGGCTGCCGCAGTGCACGCGCTTCAATCGTTCGCCGGCGGCGTGGGTTCCAGCGACGGTGGCGGACTCTTCAAGAAGCTTTTCGGCAAGAAGGTGGACTCCACCAGGGCCGGGATCTATCTCGACGGCGGTTTCGGCGTCGGCAAGACCCACCTGCTGGCATCGCTTTGGCACGCTTCCCCCGGCCCCAAGGCGTTCGGCACGTTCGTGGAGTATACAAACCTGGTGGGTGCACTGTCCTTCCGGAAAACCGTCGACGCGCTGAGCTCCTACAAGCTGGTGTGCATCGACGAGTTTGAGCTGGACGATCCGGGAGACACCGTGCTGATGTCCCGCCTCATGCGTGAACTTGCTGACGCAGGCGTCAAACTGGCCGCCACCTCCAACACGCTGCCTGGTTCGCTGGGTGACGGCCGGTTCGCCGCTGTCGACTTCCAGCGGGAGATCCAGGTTCTGGCGGATCAGTTCGACGTGATCAGGATCGACGGCGAGGACTTCCGGCACCGGGGACTGCCTGCTGCGCCTGCTCCTCTGCGGAACAGTGAACTCCACAGCCACATGAAGGCAGAGTTCGATGGCCGGACGGTGGCCGAGGACGATTTCCAGACGCTCATTGCCCACCTGGCCGGGGTCCACCCCAGCCGCTACCGCAAGCTCATCGACGGCGTGGACGGTGTGGTGTGGCGGGACGTGGAAACCATCACGGAGCAGGCCGTTGCGCTGCGGTTTGTGGTGCTGGCCGACAGGTTGTACGACAAGGACGTACCGATCTTGGCCAGCGGCGTTCCGTTCGACAAGCTGTTCACCGAAGAGATGATGACCGGCGGCTACATGAAGAAGTACTTCCGGGCGGTCTCGCGCCTGACCGCCCTGGCCCGCGAAGGCCAGAACCACGAGCCGTCCTGATCGGGTTCTGGAGCCCGTCAGGTCTGGCTTCAGCCGCCGTCGGCCAGGGTCCGGACCGCGCCTTCTTCGCATTCTGACAGCGGGTTGTAACGCCAAGGGCGCCGGTGCCGCCTCTCGGCGGGACCGGCGCCCTGGTTGACGTGTCGGGGCGACGCCCCGGGCAAATCCTGGTTGCGGTGCCTTACGGAGCCTTGTCGGCCGGCGGCACGGCATCGCCTGCCGGAGCCGTTCCGGGCTTTCCGTTTGCGTTCTCAACGAAGGTGGAAGCGCCATTCTGGACTTTATCTATGTGACCGGCGTACTTGCCGCCCGTCTTCGCGTCGACAAAGTCGCCCGCTTTGTTGATGCCGTCCTTGATGGCCTGCTCGTTGCCGCGGATCAGACCCTGAGCTTTGCCCTTTAGATCGCCAATTAATCCCACGAGCACCTCCCTTCAATCGCGGAGCCAGTTCGCTCCTCCGCATTCGATCCTAGCCCTCGCCGGCTGTGCTGCCAAGGCTGGGTTTACAAATCTTGTCAAGCCCTGTGAGCGCACAAAAAAGCAGCTCCGGGGGAGCTGCTGATTTCTAAGGTGGTCCTATTCAGATGGTGCCGTGATCTTGTGGGCGATACTGGGATCGAACCAGTGACCTCTTCCGTGTCAGGGAAGCGCGCTACCGCTGCGCCAATCGCCCGGAACCGGAATACCGGCTGAACCTTGGTTCGGATCCGTGAGGATAGTAAGAGCGGACGACGAGATTCGAACTCGCGACATCCACCTTGGCAAGGTGGTGCTCTACCAGCTGAGCTACGTCCGCGCATGAAGTACGCCGGCCAGGCCGGACGTTCAACAACAAGCAAGTTCCCTTGCTCTGGTGGGCGATACTGGGATCGAACCAGTGACCTCTTCCGTGTCAGGGAAGCGCGCTACCGCTGCGCCAATCGCCCATTGCATCCGGCATGACCGGAAACCATGGTTTTCACCGAGGTGGGTACGGGATTCGAACCCGTGTATACGGCTTTGCAGGCCGCTGCCTCGCCTCTCGGCCAACCCACCGTGTAAGCGTCGGTTCCGGGGAACCTTGCTGTGACAGTGTCCTGCGAGCGGACGACGAGATTCGAACTCGCGACATCCACCTTGGCAAGGTGGTGCTCTACCAGCTGAGCTACGTCCGCATTTTGGAGCGGTGATTCCTTGCCGTGATCGGCATTTCCTCGCGTTCCAACGAGTAAAAACTCTATAGGAGGTTCCGGGATTCTCCAAATCGGCCGCTGCCGCCAGGGCCGCGACCCCTCCAGTTCGTTGAATTCTAGGGGAATTCT
>JAPSIT010000064.1 GCA_031178585.1 Arthrobacter sp. | reverse complement strand
TCGGCACCGCATCCGCCAGCCGTTCGATGACGGACGGGTAAGTCCTGCCGACGGCGGCGATTCCCACCATTTCGCCGGTGTCGTCCAGCACGGGCACGTGGGCGGCGAGCGCGTCCCCGGTCCCGGTGCTGACCACGCCGGTCCAGGCACGCCCGGACATCACCACACTGTCGCCGAGTTCGAGTTGCCGGCCCTGCTGCGAGGGGTCCGACGACGTCACGACAGTCCGGTCGGCGCGCGCCAGCGCGACATGCGAGGACCCGGAAATGGTGCGCACTGATTCCGCGACAGAGGGAAGGGCAGCGCCGCTTCCCGGCTGGGCATCCTTCAGGAGGCCGCGGACTGTCGGGTTCGCTGCAAGAGTCTCAGCGGCCGACAACGCACGGCGCCCCTCGATGCGCTCAAAGGAAGCTGCGGACTGGGCCAGCGAGATCGCGACCACCGCCACGAGCACGGCAAACACGATCAGCAACTGCAGGCGGAGATACTGCCCCGCAAGGGACATTCCTCGCCGTCGAGTCATTGTGCTGCTAGCTTCCTGTGTGTGTTTCGGCCGCCGCGGTGCGGGGGTGGTGGGGTGCAGACGGGAGGAGTTCGCCACACCCGTTATTCCGCGCCGTTGCCGTCGCGGTGTGGTGAACTATACCGCACCTGCAGCGGCTGGTTTTGCCGGTGGTCCCGGCCGCCCCAGCCTTCCAGCGTCACGTCGGAGGCAGTGGCAGGAGCCACAAGTCAGCACAGCTGCGAACCTTTCATTGGAGAGGGAGGCGCCGCATGATAGGCGCATGACGCAAATGACCTCGGCCGACGAATCCGCCGTAGCAAGGGCACAACGCGAACTACAGGAGGCCGGCGTCCGCACCGTGATCGGCACGGTGGTGAACGCTTCGGGCATCACGCTGGCCAAGAGCGTTCCATTAGCCAGGCTCAAAACCTTCCACCAATCCGGGATGGGTGCCGCCCCTGTCTGGCACGTCTTCACCATCGACGGCGGGATAGCGTTCACGGACACCATCACCCCCGTTGGCGATATGCGTCTCAAGGTCGATATCGCGGGACTCCGTGTCCTGCAAGGGGGCCGGGCATGGGCACCGGCCAGCCTTTACGAACAAAACGGAGCCGCCTCTCCGGCCTGCGCCCGGGGCATTCTGGCCGACGTCTACGGCAGTCTCGACGAGGCCGGCTACCAGGCACTCGTGGGCCACGAACTTGAATTCTTCCTCATCGCCCCGGATGGTTCAGCGCTTGAAACCACGCCCTGGGTCCCGTACGGGGCAACCGGTCTTCTGGACCGATCGGCATTCCTCGACGATCTCCTGTCGGCGTTGAACCGGGCCGGCATTCCCTTGGAGCAGATCCACGCCGAGTACGGCAGAAACCAGTTCGAGTTTTCCCTTCCGCCTGCCCCGCCCGTTCAGGCCGCGGACACCGTGGTCCTTGCCAAGATCATCGTGGGCATGGTCACCAGGGCCCACAGCATGCAAGCCTCTTTCTCCCCATCGCCCTTTCCCGGCACCGTCGGAAACGGTGCCCACCAGCACTTTTCGCTCCAAAAGAACGGCCTGGCGCTGTTCTCCGGCGGCAGCGGACAGCACGGCATCTCCAGCGAGGGAGGCGCGGCCATCGGAGGGATCATCGCAGGACTCCCTGATATCCAGGGTTTCCTCACGGGATCAGTTTTGTCCGGAAGCCGGTTGGCACCCGGCACATGGTCAGGTGCCTACTTATGTTGGGGTCTGGAAAACCGGGAAGCCTCGGTGCGCTTTCTAAACGAGGGCGAGAGCAATCCTCACGGAGCCAACGTCGAGGTAAAAATCGTCGATCCGTCGGCCAACGTGTACCTGGCCTCCGCAGCCATCCTGGCACTCGCCCTTGATGGCATCCGCAGCGGGCGCAAGCTTCCGGCAGAGGTTCCGGGTGACCCGGGAAGGCTGTCCGAAGACGAGCGGGACCGGGCCAACGTCCGCCTGCTCTCAAACTCCCCCACCGCCATTATCGACACGCTGGATAAGTCACGCCTCGCACGCGGGCTTCTAGGAGACGCCATCGTCGATGCCACGGTGGCCGTCCGGCGCTATGAACAGCGGACCTCCGCGAAACTCGCGCCTGATGAACTTGCCGAACGCTTTCGGCTGGCCTGGTCGATCTAATGGCGGGCAGTTCCTTCCCGGATTTTGTAGAACACGTCAGCCTCATCGATCACCACGTGCATGGCGCGTTTCACGCCGACGGCGGCGAGGCACGCTTTCAGAACTCCCTCAACGAGGGGAACACCGAATCCCTGACCAAGCCAGAAGACACCTACAACACGCAGCTCGGGATCGCTATCCGATGCTGGTGCAGCGGCATTCTTGATCTGCCGCGGCACGCCTCAGCGGCGGAATACTGGAGCCGGCGCTCCGAGCTTGGAGAACTCGAGGTCAGCCGGCGCATGACCCGCGCGGCCGGGGTGAGCGACTGGCTGATCGACACAGGATTAGATACCGCTGACTATCTCGGCCCGGCTGGCATGGCAGACGTCTCGGGTGGGCGAACCCACGAGATCGTTCGGCTGGAAGTGGTCGCCGAGCAGCTGATACAGAAAATTGCCAACCCGGCTGACTACGTCGAAGAGTTCGGTCAGCGGCTGCAAAACCTCGCCCTCAGCGCTGTGGGCTTCAAAACAGTCCTCGCCTACCGCGCAGGATTCGACCAGAATCTCAGCCGACCAGCCCCGGCTGCGGTCACTGAATCTGCCCGCCGCTGGCAGGAGAACCTGGGTACCGGCACAATTGCGAAGCTCACCGACGTGACCCTTATGGCCCACGGGATCCATACGGCGGTGTCGATGAAGCTTCCGCTGCAGTTCCATGTGGGATTCGGCGACCGCGACCTGGACCTCCACAAGACCAATCCCCTGTACCTCCTTGACTTTCTCAGGTCCGCCGAAGTTCGGGACACACCGATCATGCTGCTGCACTGCTATCCGTTCGAGCGCGAGGCCGGCTATTTGGCCCACGCCTTTGAAAACGTCTACATCGACGTGGGACTTGCGGTGAACTTCACAGGCTCACGGAGCCGGAACCTGGTGGCCCGCTCATTCGAACTGGCTCCCTTCACAAAAGTCCTTTACTCCTCCGACGCATTCGGCCCGGCCGAACTTCACTACCTCGGAGCCAGGCTATGGCGCAACGCAATCGCCAAGGTTGTCGGCGGATGGATCGACGACGACGACTGGTCCGAGGCGGACGCCCGCCGGATCGTGCAGCTCATCGCACACGAAAACGCGCGCCGCGTGTACGCGCTCCCCTGAGGGCGCCAACCCTCCCGCCGGGCCCCTCGTTGGGCTGCAGAAACGTGAACGCAATGAACTTAACTTTCTCTGGTTACACAAGAGTGAGCCGCGTCACTTTGGGCCCTAGCATCAGAACCACACCGATCAAATGGACCAACGAGAAGAGGAACACCATGCGCGGACTCAGCGCATTGCGCGTAGCCGCCGTAGCGGCAGGCATCGCCCTGATGGCTTCAGGCTGCGGAGCAACAGGCAAGACTGACGCCGGCACCGCCACCACCGGAGCAAGCACCGCACCCCTGACCGGGCTGCGCATCATGGTGCCCAACACCCCCGGCGGCGGCTACGACACCACGGCACGCGCCGCGGCAAAGGTTCTCGAAGACGAGAAGCTCGCCACCAACCCCGAGGTCTTCAACCTCGCCGGCGCCGGCGGCACGGTCGGTCTGGCCCGCATGGTCAATGAAAAAGGCAACGGCGACCTGGCCATGCTCATGGGCCTCGGCGTCGTCGGCGCCAGCTACACCAACAAGTCCGAGTCGAAGCTGACCGAGACCACCCCGCTGGCGAAGCTCATCGAAGAGCCGGGCGCCATCATGGTGTCCAAGGACTCCCCGTACAAGACCATCGATGATCTTGTGGCTGCGTGGAAGAAGGACCCGTCCAAGGTCAGCGTCGGCGGCGGTTCTTCGGCGGGCGGCCCCGACCACCTCCTGCCCATGCAGCTCGCTGGTGCCGTGGGCATCGACGCGACCAAGGTCAACTTCGTCTCCTACGACGGCGGCGGAGACCTGCTACCGGCCATCATCGGCAACAAGCTCGGCTTCGCAGCCTCCGGCGCAGGCGAATACATGCAGCAGATCAAGTCCGGCGCCATCCGCGTCCTGGCAACGAGCGGTGAGAACCGGCTGGAAGGCGTGGACGCCCCCACCCTGAAGGAATCCAACATCGACCTGGTCTTCACCAACTGGCGCGGCATCGTGGCCCCTCCCGGCATCAGCGACGCCGACCGCGACGCACTGATCGCCACGCTGGAGAAGATGCACGAGTCAGCTTCGTGGAAGGAAACCCTGAAGACCCGCGGCTGGACCGATGCCTTCGTCACCGGTGATGAGTTCAAGACCTTCCTCACCGACCAGGACAAGCGCGTCGCCGACGTTCTGACGAAGCTCGGCCTGGCGTGACCTCCTTGGCCTCCCGCCTCAAAGGCCGCTCCGAGCTGGGCATCGCAGCCCTGCTCGGGGCGGTCGGCGCCCTGGTCCTCATTGACGCAGCGCGCCTGGTTGTGCCGTACTCCCAGTCGGACCCGGTGGGCCCCAAGGCCCTGCCGATTATCGTGGGAGCACTCCTGCTCGTCTGCGCCGTGCTGCTGGCAGTGAACGTTCTCCGGGGCGGAAGCGGCGAGGCCGAGGGTGGCGAGGATGTCGACCTGACCCACCCAAGCGACTGGAAGACCGTCCTCCCCCTGGCCGGCGCCTTCATCGCCAACATCCTGCTCATCGACTGGGCCGGCTGGGTCATCTCCGGAACGGTCCTCTTTTGGGGCAGTGTGTGGGCGCTCGGCAGCCGGCACTACGTCCGCGACGGACTGATCTCCCTGGCTCTGGCACTCCTGACCTTCTACGGCTTCTACCTCGGCTTGGGCATCGCCCTTCCCGCCGGGCTCCTTGAAGGGATTCTCTAGATGGACATCCTGTCCTCACTCATGGACGGGTTCGCGACGGCGCTGACCCCCATGAACCTCCTGTACGCCCTGATCGGCGTCATCCTGGGCACCGCCGTCGGCGTCCTGCCCGGCATCGGCCCGGCCATGACCGTGGCGCTGCTGCTCCCGGTGGCCACCGTCCTTGAACCGACCAGCGCGTTCATCATGTTTGCCGGCATCTACTACGGCGGCATGTTCGGCGGTTCCACCACCTCGATCCTGCTCAACACCCCCGGCGAATCGTCCTCGGTGATCACCGCAATCGAGGGTAACCGGATGGCCAAGGCCGGCAAGGCGGCCCAGGCTTTGGCAACGGCCGCCATCGGCTCGTTCGTCGCCGGCACCATCGGCACCACACTCCTTGTGGTCTTCGCGCCGATCGTCGTCCAGTTCGCTGTGAGCCTTGGCTCCCCCAGCTACTTCGCCATTATGGTCCTGGCCCTGCTGGCCGTCACCGCCGTCCTGGGCTCGTCCCGGCTACGCGGCTTCGCGTCCCTCGGACTGGGTCTGGCTATCGGCCTCGTCGGCCTCGACATCGTCTCCGGCCAGGCGCGGCTTACGTTCGCGCTGCCGCTGCTCTCGGACGGACTCGACGTCGTGGTGGTCGCCGTGGCGATCTTCGCCGTCGGTGAAGCCCTGTGGGTTGCCGCGCACCTGCGCCGCACGCCGCTGCAGATCATCCCGGTGGGCACGCCATGGATGGGCAAGAAGGACTGGAAGCGGTCCTGGAAGCCGTGGCTGCGCGGCACGGCCTTCGGGTTCCCGTTCGGAGCGCTGCCCGCCGGTGGTGCCGAGATCCCCACGTTCCTCTCCTACGTGACAGAAAAGCGGCTCTCCAAGCACCCCGAGGAGTTCGGCAAGGGCGCCATCGAAGGTGTCGCCGGGCCGGAAGCTGCCAACAACGCGGCCGCGGCCGGCACCCTGACGCCAATGCTGGCCCTCGGCCTGCCGACGAACGCCACCGCCGCCGTCATGCTCGCCGCGTTTGTGCAGTTCGGCATCCAGCCCGGGCCGCTCCTGTTCGAAAACGAAGGCCCGCTGGTCTGGGCGCTGATCGCCAGCCTGTTCATCGGCAACTTCCTACTGCTGCTGGTCAACCTTCCGCTGGCCCCGGTCTGGGCGAAGCTGCTCCGCCTGCCGCGTCCGTACCTGTACGCAGGCATCCTCTTCTTCGCCACGCTGGGCGCCTACTCGGTGAACCTGCAGGCGTTCGACCTGGTGATCCTGCTGGTCCTGGGCGCGCTGGGCTTCCTCATGCGCCGCTACGGCCTGCCCGTCCTCCCGCTCATCCTCGGCGTGATCCTCGGGCCGCGCCTCGAGAAGCAGCTGCGCCAGACGCTCCAGCTGAGCGCCGGAGACGTCTCCGGGCTGTGGAGCGAGCCGATCGCCGTCGTCGTTTACATCATCGTGGCGCTCGTGCTCCTCTGGCCGTTCCTGTTCAAGATGTGGCGCCGCTCCCGGCCCGGCACGGCGGCAGTTGCCGGTGGCGCTGGCGGTCCTGCCGCTGGCGGTCCCGCTGACGCCCAGGCTGCTGACAGTCCTGCCAAGGACAGCCCGACGGCGAACGGATCCGCCGCGGTCAGCGAGGGTCACCCGGCTGCCACGGACATCCGGAACGACTCGCCCAAGGTTACCCATGCCAATCACGGACAGGAGAAGCAGTGAGCATCATCGTCGGGTACGTACCCACGCCGGAAGGCGCAGCCGCCCTTGACCGGGCGATCAGCGAGGCCCGGAATCATCAGAGCAGGCTGGTCATCATCAACTCCTCCCGCGGGGACGCGCTGGTGGACAAACGGTACGCCCAGGCCGAAGACCTCAATGCGGTCACCGACAGGCTGGAGAAGGAGGGCGTGGAGCATCTCGTCCTGCAGCGGGTCCGCGGCAATGATGCGGCGAGTGAAGTGCTGGAGGCCGCTGAGGAATACCAGGCCGAACTGATTGTCATCGGCCTCCGCAAGCGGACTCCCGTGGGGAAGCTGATCATGGGCAGCACGGCCCAGCAGATCCTGCTTGAGGCATCCTGCCCGGTGTTGGCAGTCAAGGCCGGCTGAGCCATAAACAGGCAGCACTCAATTAGCCTCAGAGGTAGGTTCCCGCACGGGCGGGTTCCTACCTCTTTGGTCTTAAGGCAGAAGGACACCATGCAGCAGCTCGCGATTCTCGATGACTACCAGCGCGTCGCCCACAGCTTCGCCGACTGGAGCTCCGTCGAACAGCGTGGCGTCGACGTCACTGCGTTCAACCACCACCTCGCTACGGAAGCGGAGGTCGTGAAAGCACTGCAGGACGCCGACATCGTCGTTGCCATGCGGGAGCGGACGCCGTTTCCCGGCCGGGTCCTCGAACAGCTGCCCCGGCTGAAACTGCTGGTTACCACCGGTGCCGCCAACGCCTCGATCGATGTGGACGCAGCATCCCGGCTGGGCATCACCGTCTGCGGAACGGGCGGCTCCCCCACGGCCGCGCCCGAACTGACTTGGGCGCTGCTGCTGGCCTTTGCCCGTGACCTGACGCACGAGGAAGCCAGCCTCCGCGGCGGGCGCTGGCAGACCGGCGTCGGCTTCGAACTGTCCGGCAAGACCCTGGGCATCGTGGGGCTGGGGAAGATTGGAAAGCGGATCGCCGGCTACGGCCGCGCCTTCGGGATGGACGTGCTGGCCTGGAGCCAGAACCTGACCGAGGACGCCGCTGCGGAGGCAGGTGCCCGGAAGGTCGGCAAGGACGAGCTCTTCCGGGAGTCCGACGTCGTGTCCCTCCATTTGCGGCTATCGCCGCGTTCAGAGGGAACAGTCGGTGAACGTGAACTGCGGCTGCTCGGGCCGGACGGCGTGTTGGTGAACACCGCCCGCGGACCCCTGGTGGACCAGCAGGCGCTGGTCTCCGCACTGCATGAGGGCCGGATCCGCGGAGCCGCGCTCGACGTTTATGACCAGGAGCCTCTGCCGGCAGGGCATCCGCTGTTGAGCGCGCCGCGGACCCTGCTGGCGCCGCACCTGGGGTATGTAACCGACGCCAGCTACCGGGCCTTCTTCGGCGGCGCCCTCGAAGACGTCACAGCATGGCTGGACGGCTCCCCGATCCGGGTGCTGACGCCGTAGGGCCTGCCGGCACTGTAGGAGGGTGATGACCCGCAGGAGGCTGCCGACACCGCAGGAGAGCGCCAGAAATCCCGTTGTCGCTGCGGTTGGCGCGAGAGGCCTCCGGGCTAAAACCGGGCCCATGCACGATCACACTCCTGCGAGGTAGCCACCAGAATACCTGGCCGCGCCGCCGGAACGTGCCGCCGGAACAAGGAGACTCGGTCCGCCGCCAGGCTGCGCTGTTGGGACAGGCGGCCTTTTAGGCCGCTGCCGATGGTGCCCAGTCGGGCCATGAATCCGCTGGCAGTGGTGGCCCTACTCCGTCGAAACCGTCGAGGTCGTTGAAACCGTCGAGGTCGACCAAGTTGTCGGGGTCGACCAAGTCGTCGTTATCGATGAAGCGGTCAGGGTCCTGCCAGTCCTGGACGGGTGGCGGTTCTGACCAGGTGAACGGTTCTGGCCAGTACGGTGGTTCCCAGTC
>JAPSIT010000132.1 GCA_031178585.1 Arthrobacter sp. | reverse complement strand
CCCTCGGCTTCCGTGTGCAGGTGAACAACATCCTGGGCGGCTTCTTCGGCACAGTCCGCAACCAGGATCCTGTGGACACCGAGGTACCTGAAGGGTCCGTCATCACACTGACCGTGGTGTAGGCGGGACCGGCCCGCCCACACCAGGCACCCGCAGGTGCCGCCGGACATCAATGCCGGGCACAGCTCAGTGCTTGGCGAGTGCCCCTGCCACGAGGAACGCCATTTCCAGTGACTGCATATGGTTCAGCCGGGGATCGCAGACCGATTCGTAGCGGTCCAGGAAAGCGTCCTGATCAATCGGATCAGCGCCGCCGAGGCACTCCGCGACGTCGTCGCCGGTCATCTCCACGTGCAGGCCGCCGGGCACAGTCCCCAGGGCGTGGTGCACCTCGAAAAAGCCGCGCACTTCGTCGATGACGTCGTCGAAGTTGCGGGTCTTGTAACCGTTCGGGGACGTCACGGTGTTGCCATGCATGGGGTCGGTAACCCAGAGGACCTGGGCGCCTGAGGCGGTGACCTTTTCTACGACGGCGGGCAGCTTCTCGCGGATGTTGCCGGCACCCATGCGGGTGATGAAGGTCAGCCTGCCGGGCTCACGCTCCGGGTCCAGCTTGTCGATCAGGCGGAGGGCGTCGTCGCCAGTGGTGGACGGGCCGAGCTTGACGCCGATCGGGTTCCGCACCCGGGAAAGGAAATCAACGTGTGCGTGGTCCAGCTCGCGGGTCCGCTCCCCAATCCAAAGGAAGTGCGCGGAGGTGTCGTACGGGAATCCGGTGCGGGAGTCGATCCGGGTGAGGGCGCGCTCGTAATCCAGGAGGAGGGCCTCGTGGCTGGCAAAGAACTCAACGCGCTTGAGTGCCTCGAAATCCGCACCGCAGGAATCCATGAACTTAATGGCCCGGTCGATGTCCCGTGCCAGGGACTCGTAGCGGGCGTGGGCCGGGTTCTCGGTGAAGCCCTTGTTCCACTGGTGTACCGAGCGCAGGTCCGCGAATCCGCCTTGGGTGAAGGCGCGGATGAGGTTCAGCGTGGAGGCGGAGGTGTGGTAGGCACGGAGCATGCGTGCGGCGTCGTGGCCGCGGGACTCAGGCGTGAAGTCGTAGCCGTTGACGATATCGCCGCGGTACGCCGGAAGCGTCACGCCGTCGCGGGTTTCGTCGTTGGACGAGCGGGGCTTGGCGAACTGCCCGGCCATCCTGCCCATCTTGATAACGGGCAGTGCGGCGCCGTACGTCAGGACCACCGCCATCTGGAGGATCGTCTTGACGCGGGCGCTGATCTTGTCCGCCGTGGCTGCTTCGAAGGTTTCGGCACAGTCGCCGCCCTGCAGCAGGAACGCCTTGCCCTGGGCAGCAGCAGCCAGCCGCTCGCGGAGGACATCCACCTCGCCGGCGAAGACCAGCGGAGGAAGGACGGAGAGTTCCTTTACCGAGGCATCGAATACGTCCCTGTCCTGCCAGCTGGGCTGCTGGGAAATGGGCAGGTCCCGCCAATCATCGAGTCCGGGATAGTTGGCCGCTCCGCTCTGGGCGGTGCTGGACAGCGAAAAGGCAGGTTTTGCAGATAGCTCAGTCACCCTCTAAGACTAACGGTCGCGCAGGCGCGGGGAATACCACGGCGTCACGCATCCCGGGGACGGCGTCACAGTCATCCACCCAGCCGCCAGCGGATCCGGAAGGCTGCCGGCAGGGAGCCAGCATGGCTCACGCTGTGGCGGCAGCCCCGCCGTCGTCCTGCTGCTTTGCGGGGTCGGGAACCAGCTCCCCGGCACCGGCACGGGGGGCATCGGCATCCTTGCCGCCACGGATGCCCTCGAGAGGCACGGGCGTGGCAAGGGGTTCCGCGGCAGGGTCAAGGGGCTTGCCCGCGAGCCGGAGCTTGACCACGGCCGCGTACTCATCCACGTATTCCTGCCCGGAGAGCCGCATCAGCTCGAACATGATGTCGTCCGTGACCTGCCTCTGGACCAAACGGTCCTCGGCCTGGTCGTGGTACCTGCTGAAGTCCAGCGGCTCACCGAAGATCATGCCGATCCTGCGGATGTTCGGCAGGCGCTTGCCGATGGGCTGCACTTTGTCGGTGCCGATCATTGCCACGGGAACCACCGGGACTCCGGCCTTGAGCGCGAGCCTGGCCACGCCCACCTTTC
>JAPSIT010000015.1 GCA_031178585.1 Arthrobacter sp. | reverse complement strand
ACCAATACTTTGCGAACGCCTCCAGTCCTTCCTTCGAATTCTTGTCCGCCAACGCCGGCTTCACTGGCACAGGGACATTCTGCGCCCGGCCTTTTGCATCGGCGGGTTTATAGACGGGGGTCGGTTTCGGAGTCGCCGTGGCGCTCGGCGTGGCAGTGGCTGCCTGGGAAGCGAGGGAAGGTGGGCCGGCATTGGGGCTGGCCTGGGGATCCTCGCCGTTGCTGCAACTGGTGAGAACCAAGCCAGCGACCGCGGAAAAGGAAACAGCAGCCAGGCGCAGGCGCCCGGAAATGGATGAACGAGAAGTCATGCGCAGCTAATCCCCCCGGATAGGTATCGGACGACGGTGTCCGAGCAATGGTTAAAGGGTAACCGAGGCCATACTTCTCGACTCAAAGTTATCCACACCCTGGCAATCATCTCGTTCTACCACTCAGGGGCTTCTAAAAGAAGGAAAATGCGTGGAACATACCCGTAGAGGAAGGCCGGAAGAGCTGCAACCACGGTATCGACGAGCTCAACCAGCGGGATTATCTGCCCCTTCAGCCGGGGCTCTGGCCAATCCAAGGTGATTTTATACACCTCGTAGAAGCATGGAGCGATGATGTTCAACCACCCTGACGGCGACCCGATCCTTATCCTCGACGACGAGCAGTGCTGGCAGCTGCTGGAGGGCGCACGCCACGGCAGGCTGGTGGTCACCGTGGCCGGCGAGCCGGACATTTTCCCCGTCAATTTCGTGACCAGCCGCCGGAAGCTCTACTTCCGCACGGCGCCGGGCAACAAGTTGGCCGAGCTCACCATCAACGACCGCGTCCTCTTCGAGACCGACGGCATCCTCTCGGACCAGGCGTGGTCAGTTGTGTTGCGCGGTACGGCGAGGGTGCTGAGCCAGTCCGAGGAAATTGCCGAGGCTGAGGAACTGGGCCTGGAGTCGTGGGTCCCCACACTGAAGGACTTTTACGTCGAGATTGACCCCGGTTCCGTCAGCGGAAGGCACTTCGAATTCGGTTCACAACCGGACTACAACGCCTGACGGCGGCTCCGGCACCACGTCCGGCCCACACACAGAGCTGCCTAGACTGGAACCATGGCAGACCGGCTGACTCCTGAACAGCGCAGCTGGAACATGTCCCGGATCAGGGGTAAGAACACAAAACCTGAATTGCTGGTGCGCGGCCTCCTGCACGCCAAGGGCTACCGCTACCGCCTCCACGGGGCCTCGGGCGGCAGCAAACTGCCCGGAAATCCGGACCTGGTTTTCGCCAGCCGGCGCAAGGTCATCTTCATCAACGGATGTTTCTGGCACTTCCACGACTGCCGGGTAGGCCAGCACGCGCCGAAGGCCAACGCCGAGTTCTGGGAAGCTAAACGCACCAGAACCAGAAGCCGAGACGCCGACCAGCGCCAGCAGCTCGCAAGTGCGGGCTGGGATGTGCTCACTGTTTGGGAGTGTGAGCTGAAGGACCGGCACGCCTTGGAGGAACATCTCGATAGATTCCTCCAAGGCTAACGCGTCAGTCCTGTTCGGGAGCCAGCCGGTAGCCGACCCCGCGGACGGTCTGGAGCCAGCGCGGATGCTGCGCCGAATCGCCAAGCTTTTTGCGGAGGTTTCCCATGTGGACTTCGACGGACCGCTCATCAGCTTCGCTGATGTAGCTTCCGACGTCGTACGGCTCGTCGCGCAACCGGCGCACCAGATCGGCTTTGGTACGCACCATGCGGTTTGCTTCCAGCAGAGCGTGCAGCAAATCAAATTCCGTGCGGGTGAGGCTCAATTCCTGGCCGTCCACCGCGACTGTCCGGGACTCGTAGCTCAGATCGAGTCCGTTGTGGCGGTAGCTTCTGGAATCATCGGCCGCAGCGGCAGGTGCGCCTAAATCGTCGGCGAGGTCCGGCGTTGAACGCGGGCGCCGCATCATGGCGGCCACACGGGCGCGCAACTCCCTGGGCCGGAAGGGCTTGGTGAGGTAATCGTCGGCCCCGGATTCCAGGCCAATCAGGGTGTCCAGCTCCTCAGCCCTCGCGGTGAGCATCACGATATAGGCGTCGGAGAACTGCCGGATCTGCCGCGCCACTTCAAACCCATCGATGTCCGGCAGGCCAAGGTCCAGGGTTATGACGGCGGGGTCCAGGTTTTTTGCTGCCAAAACACCTTCCGCTCCGCTTGAGGCGGCCGTGACCTCAAAGCCCGCCTGCGTCAGTACAACCCGAACCAGCTCTCGAATATCGTGGTCGTCTTCAATAACCAAACCCACGCGTGTGTCGCCCATTGCAGTCCCCTCAGCCCGCTACATCCCGTCTGAAGTATAGCCCTCGACCGATATCCTGCTCGTATGGACTACTTCCGCCGCGCCCTTACCGATCCGCGCCCATGAGCAGAAAGGCTTGGACCGAGGCATCGGGCAGGTTTCTGCTGTTCAGCCGGCCCTTTCACGAGTATTCCATGCGGGGCCGCGTGACACTGAGCCAGCTGCCACTTTCTGTGACAGTGGCCCTGACGGCTTTGCTTATTCTGGCTTACTTCCCGGGAACACTGCTGAATCCGCTCTTCCTCAGTTTCCTTTTCTCCCAGGCCGCCATCCTGATTCTGTGCTTTGCCGTCCCGTGGGATCGCCTGCCCTATCCCAGCTTCCTCGTGATTCCGTTGCTGGATCTGGTCTCGATCGGGCTGGGAAGGGAGGGGGGCCAAGACAGTCTGGTTGGTATCAGCCTGTTGGCTGTCTTCCCCGTGATTTGGCTTTGCGCATCCGGAGTGTTTCCCAGAAGCGCCGTAGCCCTGTCATTTCTCGGCCCCCTCGGCATCATCTGGGTTCCGCTTCTCATCAAGGGAGACATATCCGGCCCGGATCTTGCCCGTTCGCTCCTGCTCCCCGTCATGTCATTGGGAATCGGCGTTTCCGTCACCGTCTTGACCCTGAGCATGATGCGACAGCAACGGGATGTTGAGGAGAAGGACAGCCAGCTGCGTGGGGTGCTGGACGCGAGCAAGCACCAGGAGCGGCTGCTGAACACAGTGCTCGATACCGTGCACCTTGGTGTCCTTGCAGTGGATGCAGAAGGGAACGACATCCTGATGAACCGGAAGCAGCGGGCCCATCACCTGCTGGCTTCGCCTCCGGACAACAACGATCCGAACGAGTCCCAGCTCCTCGTCTTCGACCGTGACAGGACCACCCTTGTTCCTGTCGAGCAGCGGCCTGTCCGCAAGGCCATACTGGGCGAGGAGTTCACCGACTACCTCGTCTGGCTGGGCGCCGGTGACGAGCAGCGCGCCGTCACCACAAGCGCCAGGCCGATGATTGACCACGAAGGCAACTTTGCCGGCTCGGTCATCGTTTTCAGTGACGTCACAGATCTGGTCAAGGCCTTGGCTGCCAAGGACGAATTCGTCGCCAGCGTCTCGCACGAATTCCGGACACCGCTGACATCGATCCTCGGCTATGTGGAGCTGATGCTGGATGACGAGGCTCTGAGGGACGACGTTCGTGCGCCTCTTGAGATTATCCGCCGGAACTCCGAACGGCTCCTGACCCTCGTTTCCGACCTCCTGTCGAGCAGGAATGGACAACTGGTCGTCAGCCCGCACGCCGTCGACGTCGCAGAACTGGTGCGCGCCAGCATCACCGCTGCCCTACCCCGCGCCACGGAATCCGGGATCAAACTGCGGGCCAACGCCCCTGAGCGGTTGGAGGCCCATGTGGACGCCGCCCGCGTCTCCCAGGTCCTCGACAACCTGGTTTCCAACGCCATTAAGTACTCCCCCGACGGCGGTGAGGTGACAGTCTCGCTGCGGTCCGACGACGGGACCGTCGTATGCAGTGTCACCGATACCGGCATGGGAATGAGCAAAGAGGATCAGGAAGAAGTTTTTACCAAGTTCTTCCGCTCCCAGGCCGTCCGCAACTCGGCCATTCCCGGCGTCGGACTGGGACTGTCCATCAGCAAAGCCATTGTAGAGGCGCACGGCGGCACGGTTTCGCTGTCCAGCGAAGTGGGGCGGGGCACCACGTTTACGTTTGCCGTTCCAGCCTGATATCCGCCTGCAGGCCTGCGCCGGCTTACTCTCGGTGGTGTTCGATCAGCCAACCAGCGAGCTGGCGGGCACGCATGGCCGCCGCTGTGTCACCTTCAGCCGCCGAAATGATGGACCCCTTCATCAGGATGTGCCATGACCGGGAAAAATCCTCGGTCCGCTGCAGACCGGCCTCTTCCGCTAGCTGCTGCACATGTCCCCGAATTTTGGCGAGGTAATCGATACTGGCGCGCCCAAGAGGATGGCTGGAGCCCATCTCAAGAAGCACGTTAATGAAAGAGCATGCCTCGAAATCGGTGCGCTGGAACCAGTCGGAGAACACATCGAAGATGGCCAGGAGTTGATCTTCGGGCGTGTCGGCCCGCTTACGCGCTTCGCCAACGATTGCGTTCACAGTCCACACGCGGTCGCGCTGTTCGAGGAAGGCGAGCACCACCTGGTCCTTGGATGCGAAGTGGCGGTAGAACGTGGCCTTAGCGACACCGGACCGGCTGATGAGTTCGTTGATGCCAACATCCCGCACGCCGCGCCGGGCAAAGAGATCGTAGGCAGTGTCGACGATCCGCTCCCGGATTCCGGCTGGGCTGGCGGCGGCTGCGGCTAGGACGGCGGGGCCGGTGACCCCGGCGCCCGAAATGGCTGGTGAGTTCTGGGCTTGTCGTTCCCTATCCATGGCTTGAGCTCCGGACTCCTGCAGAGTTGCGCCGGGGCTTAACAGGTGGTTCAGCTTGCCGGGGCCCACGTCTTGCGTGACACCCGGCAGGGTCTGGGCCTGCGGGTCAGACTGGAGCCCGCGGGATGGAAAAATCCCGGCGCTTGGAAAAGCGGTTCTGGATGAATTCTCCATTTGTTTAACATCCTAACCCCAAACACGAGACAGACTTGTCTGTCTCAGGATAAAGTTTTCATACATTGTTCATTCCGCAGGAGGTGGCCGATCCCCCGCCGAGGAGTCAGCCTTGATATAGACGCGGTCAGCATCACAACTTCACCAAGAACCTGACACCCAAGGGAACCGGAGAGTGACATGTCGCAGAATCTAGTCCCGGCAGGGCTGCGCCCCTACTCCGCACCGCTCGCCTCGTGGCCGCAATACGACCAGCCCACCAAGGATCCGGAGCTGGGACCCATGCGGCGCCAGGTCATGGCGATCATCTCGTCGATTCTCGACGACCTGAGCCCGGAAACTGCGGACGCTCGGATCCGGCTGCGCGCGCTCCTCACCCGGCATTCCACCTGCCCTGAGAAGGCTTTGCTGGAGCACCTGCGCTCCATGCACCGCGAATTTCTGGACGCCGATCCGGATGCTGAATCCGAAGAACTTCCGGAGGCAGCGCCTGCCTGAGGCAGCGCACCCGAGGCTGCGTCCTCAACCGGCCAGCCTGACTATGCCGTTGTTTGGCCGCCCAGCCGGACCTGCCGCACGACCTCGCCCCACGACTGCTCGGCGAGATCAGCGATGGCTGCCAGTATTTCGGACGGCGGCCGGGAAAGATCCAGCGGAAACTCCACGATGTCGATATCCGTGTTGAGAATCCGTCTAAGCTTCATCTCCCCCGCCCCGGCATAGACCAGCCAGGCGGTAGGCACCTGCAGCGCCGTGCAGTAGGCCAGCATTTGAAAGTGATCGGCAGACAACGAAGCCCCGCGATCCGAGCGTGCCCGGTATTTCGCGTCGTAAACCACCACCGGGCGACCGCCGAGCAGATGCACAGCGTCAGGCCGGACGGAAAGCCGGTCTGAATCCCGAACGGCCTCGTTGAGCAGGGCGTTGTACTGCAGCCGCATCTCACCGGGGAAGACCGCCATCGCCTGCCGGAGGGCCTTGCCTACGAAGTCTTCGAATACGCGGTCCATGTCCACCACGAAGGAGGCGCTCTCCTGTTGCCCCTCGCCGGGTTCCGCCGAGGCGTTGCGCAGGATGACCTCTGAGAGCCGTAGTGCTGTGTGATAACGGGCATTCATCCGGTTGGCCCGCCAGGACGGGAGTGGGGCGCCGGACTGAAGGCGGGTGACGTCGTCAAGCTTTCCCTTGAGCTGGCGCAGGCGGCTCAGCACCTCGGGACGGACGCCGGGGACACGGGACATGCGTTCGAGGGCGGCCCGAAGTATCCGGTTCTCGGGGATGTCGACGGTGAATTCGTCGTAGGAGACTTCGAGAGGGACCAGCATGCCGGGCCGGCGCGAGATCTGGTCCGAGATACGGATCCTGCCTTTGACCGTCCGGAGCGACTCGTCCACGGTGAGGTACCCCTGCAGCACTCCGCGTTGCAAGGCACGTTCGGCGAGCTGCACCAGGGACGACGCCAGCGCGCTCCACAAGCCGGGGTCCTCAGCGGCCATGACGGCGTCATCGCGGAACCCCTGGTCCCCGGTGTAGCTCAGCAGGAACAGCAGTCTGCTCAGTCCCAGCCGGCCTTTGGGCCGCACGTCGAGCTGCACCTGCGGTGTGCGCACGGAACCCACCACGCCCACCGGCTCGATCCGGTACAGGCCCATGCCCATGGGTGAGGCCTTGGCGAGCCCGCTGGAATTGACGCTGGCGGCACTGGCTGGATCCAGCTTCTCCACGATGCCGCCGGACAGCTCGTCCAGCACAAGGTGCCGGAATCCCTGCCTGGGAAGTCCACGGCCGGACGCTCCCGGCCGCACCGCGCTAGCGGACCGCAAGGCGTCCCATCAGCTGGTCCAGCCCGAAGCGTTCCTCCAACTGGGCCCGCGTCAGCTGCCCGTGATAATGCTCCTCAAGCAGCGGCATGAGCTCGTACTTCCAGATCCGGCGCAGCCCGGCAGGAGTCTGGGCAGCCTTCTTCATGAAGTACGACGGGCCGATCATCAGGTCGCGGTCCCACTCGTCGATGGAATCGTTCAGGGCATCCAGCAGCAGCGCCGGGGTGGTGTCCAGCTGCCGCGCCTCCAGGAAGCGCAGGAGCGAGCCCTTCACGGGTTCGGTCTTGGGGTGCAGTTCGATGAAGGCGAAGCGGCGGCGGATGGCGGCGTCCATCATGGCGATGGAGCGGTCCGCGGTGTTCATGGTGCCGATGATGTACAGGTTATCCGGGAGCGTGAACGGCTCGTTGGGGCTGTACTGCAGGTAGATCCGGTCGTCGCGGTATTCCAGCAGGAAGTACAGCTCGCCGAAGACCTTGGCCAGGTTGGCGCGGTTCATCTCGTCGATGATCAGGAAATACGGCTTCGACTCGTTGCCTGGTTTGGCGGCTTCCTCAGCGAGACGGCGCAGCGGCCCGGCCACCAGCTTGAAGGACACCTGGCCCTCGTCCGTTTTGTCCGGGCGGTAGCCCTCGAAGAAATCCTCATAGGCGTAGGACGGGTGGAACTGCACCAGCTTCACCCGTTCGTCGGTGCTGTCCTGCGCGAGCTCAGCCGCGAGATGCTTCGCCAGGTACGTCTTCCCGGTGCCCGGCGGGCCGTACAGCACCAGCTGCCGGTTCTCCTCCAAGAGGTCAGCAATTTCCTGCAGCGGTTCCAGCTCCATGTGGAGCGACTCTGCGAAGTCGTCGGTCAGCGGACGGAAGCCGCTGGGGGCGGGGAGCACGACGGCGGCCGGTTCCGCGCCGCCGTCGGGCTCTGCTTCGGCTTCTGCCGGGACCAGCGCCTGCAGCGCCTGTACGACGCGTGTCACGTCGACGACGATCCCCGGCGTCGCGAGCTGGCGCTGCACATGGCGCGGCAAGTCGGCCATGCGGTGGGCCTCATCGAACCAGCGCACCTTCCGGCGCATCCGGCGGTTGTCAGCATTGTGGTCCGGCTCGCCGAGGACCACGCCGATGCGGACGGCGCCGGCGTTCTGGTACAGCGCGAGGTCGCCGGGCTTCATGACGGTGAGAAACGCGAAAACCGCCGTCTTGGTGTCTTCGCGTTCCACGTAGCCGAGGTGCTTGTAGTCCTCGTCCACGGCGTGCTGGACCACCCCGGCTGTGACGCCCGCGTCGAGAAGGCGGAGATGTTCGACGTCGAGCGTCACCTTTTCCTCGGCCTGCCAGGCTGTGAGGAGTTCGGCGTTGTCGTGATGGGTACGCAGGAGCCAGGCGCGGCGTCCCGGATCGCCCACCTTGCGCCACTGGCTCACCAGCTGGCGGGAGTACCAGTCAATGCGCTGGCCGGCCTGCTCATCCAGGTGCAGGCGGATGCGGCGGATGTCAGCGGTGATTTCCTCCTCGCTGTCCCCCTTGGCGCCGCCCACGAGCGAAGCGAAGGCGTCACGGATCTCCCGCCGCTCGACGTCGGCCACGACCGGTTCGAAGAAGTTCGGCCAGGTGAGGAACTCGATGCTGCGACGGATGGCCGGCTGGTCGTCCGGGGTACCGGCTGCGAGCGCGTGGAAGGCCAGCGGATCCTTCAGCGCCTTGGTGATAGCCGCAGTGGACTGCTGGTCCACGTGACGGACAAACCTGCACAGCCACATGAGGTGGTCCCAGATGGTCCAGTTGAATTCGGCGGTCCGGTCCCGGATGACGCCGTGGTCGGTCATGCCCTTGTACAGCTCGTCCGGGAGCTGTAGGGGCGGCTCCAGCCAGGACGCCGCCTCGGCCACGCGGGCGCGCTTGACCTTCAGCGATTTGACCTCGTGGGCCAGCGGCAGCGACTGCAGGAACAGAAGTTCAACGGCAAGCTGCTTCGCGGGCCGGGACGCGTCCGTGAGGTTGTGCCGGAGGTTGGTCATCATGGGCGCCTTGGCATCTGCCACACCCCGCTCCAGCCGTTCGAGCAGCTCCGAGGCGGCATCCGCCGTCCACGTCTGCGTCCGCCCGTCAAGCACAGAGGGCCTGCCCTGGAGCCCCGCCCCGAGCACGAACCATGCCGCTTCCTCGATCTCCTTGGACACGCCGAGGGCACGGTGCATGGCAGGTTTGGGGTTGGGGGTCATGGCTTCAAATTTACAGGGTTTAGCTGGGCGCCAGCACCACGGCCCCTTCGCTGGCTACTTTCCGGCAGGCTTCGGCAGTCTCCTCCGCCCGAATGCGAAGTAGCTGCCAGGGCCGAGGAAGTTGATCAGCGTGGCAAACCGCCAGAGCGTCTTGGAACCCCGAATCTGCTCAGCAGGACGGCGTGAGATGTCGCGCTGGGCGGCTGTGAGGAAGGCCAGCTGGGCGGCTCCCACCACAACGGTGCCAAAGCGGGCCGCCGGGGGAAGTTCCTTCCACGACTTCTTCTTTCGTGCCACGGTCAGTGCTCCTTGCGTTCGGGCTTGTGTTCGACAAAGGGCGCCAGGCGCTCTTTCTGTTCCGGAGTCAGCCTCAGCACCCGCCCGCTGGCTTCGTCGACGAAGGCGAGATGGCTTGAAGCCTTCACACAATCCTCGCGAGTTACCGGGTCCTGCACAAGGTAGTGGATATCGAAGCTCGCGCCCTTGACGGCGCCGATCCAGATCTGGACGACGGCGGGAATGTTGCGGTACTCCAGCGTCCTGACGTAGCGGATCCGGTGGTCCACGATGAGCGCCATCGTGCCTTCCGGCACGTCATTGAACAGCGACACCTCCGGCTCCACGCCGGGCAGCCCGGCGCCCCGCGGCGGACCGAAGGCGGCAATGCGCGCTTCCTCGAGCATGCGGACGATCTGGACGTTGTTGATGTGCCCGTAGGCGTCCATGTCGCCCCAGCGCATCGGCACAAGCACCTCGATGCGCCGGGAAGGCGTGGCCACCGGCGCCTGCGGCGTTGCCGTCGCAGGCCGCTGGGCGCTCAGCTGCGCACCGCCGTCGAACCGTCCACGGGCACTTCTTCGGACCGGCCGCCTGCGAACTGCGACATGTACAGCCGGTAGTAGGCGCCTTCTGCAGCGAGCAGCTCCTGGTGGTTGCCCTGCTCGACGATTTTTCCGTTCTCCATGACCAAGATCGTATCGGCGTCGCGGATGGTGGAGAGACGGTGGGCAATGACGAAACTCGTCCGGTCTGTGCGCAGCGCGGCCATTGCCTTCTGCACGAGGAGCTCGGTGCGCGTGTCCACCGAACTCGTGGCTTCATCCAGGATCAGCAGGGAGGGGTTGGCCACGAACGCCCGGGCGATGGTGATCAGCTGCTTTTCGCCGGCGCTGACATTGTTGCCCTCCTCGTCGATGACGGTGTCATAGCCCTCGGGCAGCGCCCGCACGAAGCGGTCCACGAACGTCGCCTTCGCCGCTGCCATGATCTGGTCCTCGGTGGCGTCCAGCTTGCCGTACCTGATGTTGTCGTAAATGGAGCCGCCGAACAGCCAGGCGTCCTGAAGCACCATGCCCACCTTGGAGCGCAGCTCGGCCCGGCTGAGCTGCGTCACGTCCACGCCGTCCAGCGTGATGGAGCCGGAGGTGAGCTCATAAAAACGCATCACGAGGTTCACCAGGGTGGTCTTACCTGCGCCGGTGGGGCCCACGATGGCGACGGTGTGCCCAGGCTCCGCAGTGAAGGACAGGTTCTCGATGAGCGGCTTGTCCTCCGTGTAGCTGAACGTGACGTTGCGGAATTCCACATGCCCGTCGGTCTTGGCCGGCAGGTGCCGGGTGGCAGTTTCGACTTCCTGCTCGTCGGCGTCGAGGAATTCGAACACACGCTCGGCGGAAGCCACACCGGACTGCAGCATATTGGCCATGCCGGCCATCTGGCCCAGGGGCTGGGTGAACTCGCGGGAGTACTGGATAAACGCGGTCGCATCACCCAGGCTCATGCTGCCCGACGCCACGCGCAGTCCGCCCACCACCGCGATGCCCACGTAGCTGAGGTATGAGACGAACTGCATGACCGGGAAGATGATGCCGGAGACGAACTGTGCGCCAAAGCTGGCCTTGTACAGGGCGTCGTTGCGTTCCTCGAAGCGCTCCAGCATATCGGCGTCGCGGCCGAAGACCCGCACGAGGTCGTGGCCCGAGAAGGACTCCTCGATCTGCCCGTTCAGCTCACCGGTGTTCTTCCACTGCGCGGCGAAGAGCTTTTGGCTGCGCGCTCCGATGACGCCCGCTGCCACACCGGACAGCGGGAGGGCGACGAGTGCGATCAGGGCCAGCTGCCACGAGACGATGAACATCATGATCACGATGCCGAGGACGGTGAGGACGGAGCTGATCAGCTGCGCGAATGCCTGCTGCAGCGCCTGCTGGACGTTGTCGACGTCGTTCGTTACCCGGGACAGCACGTCGCCGCGCTGCCGGGTGTCGAAGTAGTTCAGCGGCAGTCGGTTGAGCTTCTTCTCGGTATCGTCGCGCAGCTGGCGGATAACCTTCATGACGATGCGGTTCAGGATGTACCCCTGGAGCCACAGGAAGATGTTCGCCACGAAGTACATGAGAAGCACCGCGGAGATCAGGACCGTCAGCTTCTGGAAATCAATGCCTGTTCCCGGCACCAGTTCCATGCGGGAGATCATGTCGGCGAAGTTGTTCTGGCCCTGCGCGCGCAGCCCCTCGACGAACTGCTCCTTGCTCACACCGGCCGGGAGCTGTTTGCCGACCACCCCGCCGAAGATGACGTCCATGGCCTGGCCGAGGACCTTGGGGGCGATGACGTTGAGCACCACGGACACGATGACCATGGAAACCACGAAGTAGATGCCTGTGGCCTCGGGTTTCAGCAGTCCGAGGAGCCGCTTGGCGGAGGGCCAGAAGTGCTGGGCTTTCTTTGCCGGCATCGCGCCGAACATGCCGCCGTCCGCCTCGGTGGGTTTGTACTCCTCCTCGACGAAGTCGTCCTCCTCCACGGCTGCCTTGTCACCGCTCATGCCACTTCCTCCACGCTCAGCTGGGACTCAACAATTTCCTGGTAGGTGGGCGATGTTTCCAGCAGTTCCTCGTGGGTTCCGCGGTCCACGATCCTGCCGTTGTCCAGCACGAGGATCTGGTCGGCGTCCGTGATGGTGGAGATCCGCTGGGCCACGATGATTACGGTGGCGTCCCTGGTGGTCCGCTTCAGGGCTGCGCGCAGGCGTGCATCTGTGGCGACGTCCAGGGCAGAGAACGAATCATCAAACAGGTACACCTTCGGCTTGGTCACCAGTGCCCTGGCGATGCACAGGCGCTGCCGTTGTCCGCCGGAAACGTTGGTGCCGCCTTGGGCGATCCTGGAGGCCAGCCCGTTCTTCTTTTCCCGCACGAAGCCCTCGCCCTGGGCCACGGCGAGCGCATCCCACAGTTCCTGGTCAGTGGCGTCGGTTTTGCCGAAGCGCAGGTTGTGCTCGATGGTGCCGGAGAAAAGGTAGGGCCTCTGGGGCACGAGTGCCACCCGTTTAGTGATCTCAGCGCGGTCCAGCTTCCTGACGGGGACGCCGTCGAGCAGTACCTCACCGTCGGCAACATCGTAAAGCCGCGGCAGCAGCGCCAGCAGCGAGGTCTTGCCCGCACCGGTCGACCCGATGATCGCCACCGTCTCCCCCGGGCGGGCCGTGAAGCTGATGTTGCTCAGGACGGGGGCCTCCGCGCCGGGATAGGCGAACGTGACGTTGCGGTATTCCACAACGCCTTGCAGCTTTGCCGGGGTGTGCGGGCTTTCGGGGTCATGGATGGAGGGCTCGACGTCGAGCACCTCGCCGATGCGGTCGGCGCAGACGGATGCCCGGGGAATCATCATGGCCATGAAGGTGCCCATCATGACCGCCATGAGAATCTGGAGCAGGTACTGGAGGAAGGCAGTGAGGGCGCCGACCTGCATTTCTCCCGAGTCGACACGCTGGCCGCCGAACCACAGCACGGCCGCCGTGGACAGATGCAGGATCATGCCGATGGCCGGGAACATGAGCACGAACAGGGCACCGATCTTCAGCGAAACATCCGTCAGGTCCTTGTTGGCCTGGCCGAACCGTTCAGTCTCGTAGGGCTCTCGGACGAAAGCCCGGACCACGCGGATGCCGATGATCTGCTCGCGGAGCACCTCGTTGATGCGGTCGATCCTCTTCTGCATGGACCGGAAGAGGGGCATCAGGCGGACCACGAGATAGCCCACCACAACAATAAGAACCGGAACTGACACCCAGACGAGCCAGGACAGGTTGATGTCCTCGCGCAGCGCCATGATGATGCCCCCGACGCACATGATGGGCGTGGACACCATGAAGTTCAGGCCCATCAGCACCAGCATCTGGACCTGCTGCACATCATTCGTGCCGCGCGTGATGAGGGTCGGCGCGCCGAACGTGTTGACGTCCTTGGCGGAGAAGCTCGTCACCTTCCGGAAGACGCCGCGGCGCAGGTCCCGCCCCATGGCCATCGCGGTCTTGGACCCGAAGTAGACCGCGGCGACGGCGGTGCCCACCTGCAGGAACGCCACCAGGAGCATCGCTCCTCCTGTCCGCCAAATGAAGTCGGTATCGCCGCGTGACACGCCTTCGTCGATGATCTGGGCGTTGAGGCTTGGCAGGTAGAGGGCCGCGATGGTGGATGCCAGCTGAAAAGCGATAACGGCCAGTATGTACGGTATGTACGGCTTGGAATAGCGACGTATCAGGGTGACAAGCATGCCCACGGGTCCTTAAGGAATGAGTGCGGTTTCGTTGCTGGAAGTAATAGCAGCCGGGGCTGACATCGTTAGCCTTCCAACTCTACGAAATCTGTTGCCCAAGCGAAACATCTGCGCACGCCCGCCTTCCCGCAGAAGCGCGAACTGGCAGCTAATCCCCTCAAATTCGTAATTGGAGGGGATTAGCTGCCAGTTCGCGCTGGGTGGGTGCCGGGTTAGGGGGTCAGATGGGTGGGGGCGAACATCTTCAGGAGGGTTTCGACGACGACGACGTTCGGGCCGTCCGCAGCGAAGCCCGCCTTGAGCGCGTCCCCGATGTTTTCGGGGGCCACCCGGGTGGCGGGCACGCCGAAGGCCTCGGCGAGCTTCACGAAGTCCGGCCGGGCAAGCTCGGTGGCTGTCGCCTTGCCGAAGGCCCCCACCATGTATTCGCGCAGGATGCCGTAGCCGCCGTCGTCCACGATGAGCCAGGTGACCGGCACGTTGTGCTGCCTGGCGGTTGCGAGTTCCGAGATGGAGTACATGGCGGAGCCGTCGCCCGAAACTGCCAGCACGCGGGCGGAGGCACCGGTTTTGCCCACGGTTTCCAGGCCTACCGCTCCCCCGATGGCGGCCGGGAATCCGAAGCCCAAGCCGCCCGCGCCCTGCGCGGAGTGGAACTGGCCCTCGCGGGCATCCCAGCAGCTCCAGCCCCAGTACGCGGAAATCGTCATGTCCCAGAAGGTCTGCATGTCCGCCGGGACGGCTTCCCGGATATCAGCCATAAACCTCAGTTCCTTGCCGAGGTCCTGCGACTCGAGCCGGGCGCGGACCCTCGCCAGGGATTCCCGGACAAGCTCCTCCGGTGTTGCGCCGTGCCAGTTGGGGCGCCTTTCACCGGAGCCGGCGGCAACAAGGGCATCGTCCAAAGCAGCAAGCGCCTGTCCGGCGTCGGCGCGGATGCCCAGCCCTGGCCGGTTTGATTCCAGCACCCTCGGTTCGGCGTCGATCTGGATGATCCGGCCGCGCGGTTCGAACGTGAAGTAGTTGGAGGTGACCTCGCCCAAGGAGGAGCCGATGACGATCAGCACGTCGGCATCCTCAAGGACGTCGGTCATGTACCGGTCCTCAATCCACGACTGCAGGGACAGCTCGTGGTTCCAGGGGAACGCTCCGTTGCCGCCAGGGGTGCAGATGACGGGTGCGCGCAGCTTCTCCGCTATGGAGAGCAGGGCCTTCTCGGCCCGCCCGCGGCGGGTGCCGCCGCCTGCGATGATGGCGGGTCGCTCCGCCGCGGTCAGCCATTTGACCGCTTCACGGACCAGCTCGACGCGCGGCGGGTTGTCCGCCGCTTCGGCGAGCGCGTCCTCCACTGGAGGCACCATGATGGGATCGAGCAGGACGTTCTGCGGGATCTCGATCCAGACCGGACCCTGAGGTGACGAGATGGCCTCAGTCCACGCATCCTGAATGGCCGACGGAATGCCGGACGCGTGCTGGATGAGGCGCTGGCTCTTAGTGACGTTTGCGGCCGAAGCCTTCTGGTCATCGAGCTGGTGCAGCATTCCCTTGCGGCGCGCCCCCAGTCCTTCCAGCGGGATCTGGCTGGCGACCACCACCATGGGCACGCCTGTGGCGTAGGCTTCCTGCAGTCCGGCGAGGGAGGTCAGCGCCCCCGGCCCGGTGGAGAGAAACAGCACGCCCACTTCCCCGGTGGCGCGCGAATACCCGTCGGCCGCGAAGGCGCTGTTGTTTTCGACGCGGGACGACACGAACTTCAGGTTGCCCCGCCCCATGGCGTCGAAGAGGCCCAGCGCGTGCTGGCCCGGAATGCCGAAGACGGTTTTTGCGCCCAGCGCTTCGAGGGTCTCGACGACGAGGTCCCCACCGTTGCGGAGGTCGGTCACCGCGAGGCCACCGGATTCGCGAAGCCGGCGGGCCGGCGGGCTTCCTGGCCCAGCGCCTGGGCTGCATAGCCGGTGTCGGCACCGAAGCGGTGGCCCTCGACGGCGTTGTCCGCCATCAGCGTGACAAGTTCGTAGGCGACGTGGCTGGCCGCGACGCCGGTGATTTCGGCGTGGTCGTAGGCCGGGGCAACTTCGACGACGTCCGCGCCGACCAGGTTCATGCCGCGGAAGCCGCGGAGGATCTCCAGCAGCTCCCTGCTGGTGATGCCGCCGGCTTCCGGCGTTCCGGTTCCGGGTGCGTGCGCCGGGTCAAGCACGTCAATGTCCACGGAGATGTAGAGGGGGCGGTTGCCGATGCGGTCCCTGACCTTGGCCACGGTCTCGAGGACGCCCTGGTAGTAAACGTCCGCGGAGGTGACGATCCCGAAGCCGAAGCGGTGGTCGTCGTCGAGATCCTTCTTGCCGTACAGCGGGCCCCTGGTGCCGATGTGGCTGATGGCCTCGGTGTCCAGAATGCCCTCCTCCACTGCGCGGCGGAAGGGCGTGCCGTGGGTGTATTCGGCACCGAAGTAGGTGTCCCAGGTGTCCAGGTGCGCGTCGAAGTGCAGCATGGCAATGGGTCCGCCGGCGCGTTCGGCTGCGGCACGCAGCAGCGGCAGGGCGATGGTGTGGTCGCCGCCGAGGGTGACCAGCTTGCTGCCTGATGCGGTCAGCTCCAAGGCGTTGTGCTGGACGGTTTCGATGGCCTCGTTGATGTTGAACGGGTTCACCGCCATATCGCCGGCGTCCGCCACCTGGCAGTTTTCGAAGGGGCTGACATCCCAGGCGGGGTTATAGGGCCGAAGCAGGCGGCTGGCCTCGCGGATGTGGTTGGCGCCGAAGCGGGCGCCGGGGCGGTAGGAAACGCCGGAATCGAAGGGGACGCCCACTACAGTGACGTCGGCCTTGGAGACCTGGTCCAGACGGGGCAGCCGGGCATAGGTGGCAGCACCCGCGTAGCGGGGAATACGGGATGAATCGATGGGGCCAAGGTTGCCGTTGGCTTCGATGCGCAGCTCTTCCAAAGGAACGCCTCTCCTTCGAGGATGAAAGGTGATGTGGCAGCCATCATACACGCGAAGTTGCCTAATGCGAATCACTTGTTTACGAGCCAAGGGGCCGGGTCCGGATGCAATTTTTCAGGCATGCCAAAAGACCCCGGTTCCGCAGGGACGGCCGAAAGGGGGGCAGGAAGGGAAAGGAAGGGAAAGTCGCTAGCGGCTGGCAGCCGGCACAAGCACCCAGAGGACCTCAACGGATTCGTCCGTCGGGTTCACCCAGGTGTGCGGTTCCCGCCCCGGGAAGGTCACCGTGTCACCGGTAGAGAGCTCGTACTCCTCGTTGGTGAGGATCAGCTTGATGGAGCCCTTGATGACATGCAGCACGTCGACGTCGCAGTCCACCGCGTAGAGCTCGGACTCGCCGCGCCCCTGCGGTTCAATGACGGCCTGAATAATCTGGACCCGCCGCTCCGAACGTGCGGTCAGCAGCCGTTCAACGATGCCTTCGCCGCCAAGCGAGATGCGGGGACCGGCGTCGCGCTTCGTGAGGTGGGTCTCCGGGGCTGCGAACAGGTCGCCAATCGAGATGGACAGCACCTGGCACAGGGTCACGAGCGAGGCCACGGACGGCGACGTCAGGTCGCGTTCGACGCGGCTGAGGAAGCCCTTGGTCAGTCCGGTGGCGTCCGCTACCTGTTCGATCGTGAGCCGCTGCGACTGGCGGGCGGCACGGATTCTTGAACCGATGGCAACCGGAATGTTGCTCGGCTCGACTGGGAGTGCCTTCATCTACGAACCTTTCACGGCCGGCCGCTCGGCCCGATCTCTGGAGCCATACTAGCGGCACGCCGCTGATCTGGTGCCGCTGGAATCGCGTCACAATCAAATTGCGTCTTGACTGTTACTCCGCTCACAACCTACTCTCGGAAGCAACAACAGTTGCATGACATGCAACCACAGTCTCCCCTCCCGTTTTGACCGCAGCCCCAGATCCGGCACCTCCAATGTGCTCGCCCGGATTACCGCGCGGCTGCCCCAGAAGCTCCAAGGAACATCAACATCATGGAAGCAAACTTCGTCAACATCGCCATCGTCGTGGCGTATCTGGCCGCCATGCTGGCCTTCGGCTGGTGGGGCAAGTCCCGCACCAAGAACAACAGCGACTTCCTCGTGGCCGGCCGCCGCCTCGGGCCGTTCCTCTACACCGGGACGATGGCCGCCGTCGTCCTGGGCGGAGCCTCCACCGTGGGCGGAGTCGGCCTGGGATACAAGTTCGGCATCTCAGGGATGTGGCTGGTCGTAGCCATCGGCGCCGGCGTGCTGCTCCTGAGCCTGCTCTTCGCAGGAACCATCCAAAAGCTCAAGATCTATACCGTGTCCCAGATGCTGACGCTGCGCTACGGCAGCCATGCCACCAAAACGTCCGGCATCGTAATGCTCGCCTACACGCTGATGCTCTGCGCCACCTCCACCGGAGCCTACGCCACCATCTTCGTGGTGCTGTTCGGCTGGGACAGGGCGCTGGCAATCGCTATCGGCGGTGCCATCGTGCTGGTCTACTCGACGATCGGCGGCATGTGGTCCATCACGTTGGCTGACCAGGTCCAGTTCGTCATCAAGACCGTGGGCATCTTCATCCTGATGCTGCCGTTCACCCTCAACGCTGCGGGCGGTCTCGACGGTATCCGGAGCCGGGTCGACGCCAGCTTCTTCCAGATCGACGGCATCGGCCTGCAGACCATCATCACGTACTTCGTCGTTTACACCTTGGGACTGCTCATTGGCCAGGACATCTGGCAGCGCGTATTCACTGCGAAGACCCCGACGGTAGCCCGCTGGGGAGGGGCAACCGCCGGTATCTACTGCATCCTCTACGGCGCCGCCGGTGCCCTGATCGGTCTCGGAGCCCGGGTTGCCCTGCCTGACATCGACGTTGCCTCCGAAGGCAAGGACGTCGTCTACGCCGAAGTGGCGCAGAACCTGCTGCCCATCGGCATTGGCGGGCTCGTACTTGCCGCCGCCGTTGCCGCAATGATGTCCACCGCATCCGGCGCTCTTATCGCCGCAGCTACGGTGGCACGGGCAGATGTCCTCCCCTTCGTGGCCAGCTGGTTCGGCAAAACGGTCAGCACGGAGGACTCGGAAAACCCAGAACACGACGTCAAGGCAAACAGGATGTGGGTACTGGGACTCGGCATTGTTGCCATCCTCATCGCCATCATCACCCAGGATGTCGTCGCGGCGCTGACCATCGCATACGACATCCTCGTCGGCGGACTGCTCGTCGCAATTCTCGGCGGGCTGGTCTGGAAGCGCGGTACCGGAGTAGCCGCCGCCGCTTCAATGGCCGTCGGCTCTGTTGTCACGCTCGGCACGATGATCATCCTGGAAATCAACGCCAAGGCACCGCTGGACGGCGTGTTCGCCAACGAGCCGATCTACTTCGGCCTGCTGGCATCGGCCATCGTGTACGTGGCGGTCTCACTGCTGACCCCGCCCACAGACCCGTCGGTCATGTCGCACTGGTACCGCCGCGTGTCCGGCCAGGACTCCGAAGAGAAGCCGGTTGCAGTGCCGGCATCTGGCCAGGGGAAGTGATTCACACGCTTAGCAGCCATGTCGGCAAGCCCTGTTAAGGACGTTCGACGGCGGTGCCCTCCCCTGTTGGGAAGGCACCGCCGTCGTGGTTAAGAAGTCGGGGTTGAGAAAGGGGCGGCGGTTAAGAAAGGAGGTCAGTCGAACGGGGAGTCAGCGATCATATTCCTCGTCGTCGCGGAACTCGTCTGTATCCAGCGGAACGACCCGTTCGTCGTCGTCCGCCGCCTCCGGCACCGCGGGAACGACCCGTTCCTCGGAATCGAGGAATTCGTCTTCGGTGTCCCAGTCTTCCTCTACCGGAGCATCCTCGGCAAAGTCGTAGGCGGGATCGGATTCTAGGGTGTGGCGGGCAGGCTCGGGATGTGCTCCGGTGGTGTTCATACTGCAGACCTCCGTGTGATTGGACTTCCGTGCCCTCCGTCAGCGAGGCACATTTTCATCAGATCACCGCCGGTGCGGTGGGTCAAGGGCACAGGGACCCACCGGAAAAGCAGCTCCTGAACAAGGAAAATTGCGGGATCCCTAAACTTCCAGCTGAGGAATACCGGCCGAAAATCCGCGGAATTGCGGGGTAAGCTGGGCAAGCAATGGGGCCGAAACCATGCCTCATCCAGCCCAGGAGTTCCCGTGTCCCAGCACGCCAAATCTGACCGACCCCGCCCAGCCGACGCCAGCGCCGCCCCGGACCCGGCAGACATCAGGCGCTGGCGCCAGTACCTAGCCGATGAGCGCGCAGAAGCCGCCGTATACAGGGACCTGGCGCAGAACCGCACCGGCGAAGAACGTGCCATTTTGCTGGCACTGGCCGCGGCGGAGGGCCGACACGAAGCACACTGGCTCAAGCTGCTCGGCGACCACGCAGGCAAGCCCCGCCGCGCCTCAGCCCGGAGCCGCCTGCTCGGGTTCCTTGCCCGGCACTTCGGGTCTGTTTTCGTGCTGGCCTTGGCACAGCGGGCCGAGGGCCGCTCCCCTTACATGAAAGAGCCGTCCGCCACGCCGGCCATGGCCGCTGACGAGCAGATCCACGAAGAGGTGGTGCGGGGTCTTGCTACGCGCGGCCGTAACCGCCTCGCCGGCAGCTTCCGTGCCGCCGTTTTTGGAGCCAACGACGGCCTGGTCAGCAACCTGGCCCTCGTCATGGGCATGGCAGCCACCGGTGTTGCCAGTTCGGTGGTTCTGCTCAGTGGCATCGCGGGCCTGCTGGCCGGCGCCTTCTCCATGGGGGCCGGCGAATTCGTCTCGGTCCGCTCCCAGCGTGAGCTGCTTGCCGCCACCCGGCCTACGCAGGTCACGCTCGCCGCGGCGCCGCAGCTCGACATCGAGCACAATGAGCTCCTGCTTGTGTACCTGGCCCGCGGCATGTCCCGGGAAGCGGCCGAGCACCGGGTAGCGGAGCGGATGGGTCTCTTCAGCTGCGACTGCGATCCCAGCCTCTCACTCCGGCCGGAGCTCCCCGCTGCCGACGATGAGCACGAGGCCGTCGGCACGGCGTGGGGCGCCGCGCTGTCCAGCTTCTGCTTCTTCGCGTCCGGCGCGATTGTCCCCATCCTCCCCTTCATATTCGGCATGACCGGTACCGGCGCGCTCGTGGTGGCCGCTGCACTGGTGGGCGTTGCGCTGCTGGCGACTGGCGCCGTCGTCGGCCTGCTGTCCGGAACCTCTCCCCTGACCCGCGGGCTGCGCCAGCTCGCGATCGGCCTCGGCGCCGCCGGCGTGACCTACCTGCTCGGCATGGCCTTCGGCGCGGTGATCGCCTAGTGTGGGACCCCGGCCACCGGCCATCCGGGCGCCACTCCGGGCCGGCCAAAGCCGCCCGCCGTTTCATAGGCAACCTCGTTCTGGTGGCCCTCATCGGATGTGGAGCCTTCCTCGCCGCGGGTCTGGCCTACGGCGACCCGCGGCTTGCTCCCCTGCTGGAATTCCGGCTGGGTTCCGGAAGTGCGGGCCCGGGAAATGACAGCCCCGATCCCGCCCGGGAAGGTGCTGCTGACGCCGAGTCAGGGCAGACACACGAGTCCGGCAGCGCCGGCGAGCCCGGCGGCCGGCTGGGCACGGATGGCGCGGCGGACGCCCCGCCTCCCGGCCTGGAGGAAGCGGCCGAGCCGCTCGGCACGCCGCAGCCTCCGCCCGAACCCAGCACGTCGTACAAGTTTCTCGCCAGGAACGACGACGGCACCCCCGTGGGATATTCACCGTGCCGGCCGCTGCACTATGTAGTGAATGCCGAGCTGGCCCCTGCGGGCGCGGCGGGCTTGGTCCACGAAGCCATCAGGACGATGTCGCGGGCGACAGGCATCCGCTTCATCCACGACGGCGCGACCAGTGAGCAGCCGTCCGAGCAGCGCGACCCTTACCAGCCGGAGGCTTACGGCGAGCGGTGGGCGCCGCTGCTCATCAGCTGGACCACGCCCGAGGCCGCTCCCAAGCTCAAGGGGCAGATCATCGGCACCGGCGGCAGCACGCATTTCAGCTACGAGGGCGGGCCCAAGAGCTTCGTCACCGGAAGCCTTGAGCTCGACGCGCCGCAGATCGGCGTCGAACTGCACAGACCCGACGGCCACGCCTACGCCACCGCCGTCATCCTGCACGAGCTCGGACACGTCATGGGCCTTGAACATGTAGACGACCCGGTCCAGCTGATGTACCGGGAAATCGGGACCCCGGACGGCCTCGCCGCCGGGGACCTCAACGGCCTGCACGCGCTCGGCCACGCTCCGTGCCGGAAGGACCTCTAGGCACTCCTTGCCGGCGGGCCTTGGAAATCACCGGTCCAAAACCGCGACTGCCTCGTCCACGCTGTCGACCAGGAAAATCCGCTCCGCCATGGCCCGCCCTGCCGCGAGGCGCTGCAGCATGGGCCAGGCCGGGTACCGGTGTTCCCAATGCTCCCGGCCCACCAGCACCATGGGCGTCATGGTTTCGGGCGCACCGTAGTAGTTCTCGCAGGCATCCTGGAAGATCTCCTGCACCGTTCCCGCCGCACCGGGCAGGAACACGATCCCGCCGTCGCAGAGCTCCAGGAGGATGGCTTCGCGGATGGCGTTCGTGAAGTACTTGGCGATGTGCGTCGCAAAGTAATTGGGCGGCTCGTGTCCGTAAAACCATGTGGGAATGCCCATGGACGCTGTGCCCCCGGGAAAGCGCTCGACGACGGCAGCCGACGCCCGCGCCCACGCAGACACGGAGGGCCGGAAGCCGGGAACGACGGCCAGTTCTGTAAGGACGTCCCGTAAATCATTCTCGGGACATTCACTGAGGTAGGCGCCGAGGTTTGCCGCCTCCATGGCTCCCGGCCCGCCCCCGGTCGCCACCATCCGCCCGCTGCGTGTCAGGAGCCTGCCCAGCTTTGCGGCGTTGGCAAAGTCCCTGCTTCCACGCTGCGCGGCGTGGCCGCCCATGACCCCGACGATCGGGCGTCCTTCACTGCGCACGGTGTGTGAGAGTTCCTCCAGCGCGTCGCCGATGGCATGGTCATGGAGGGCGGCCGCGAGCGTTGAGTCGAGGCGGTGCCGCTGCCCGGGCTGGATGCTCCACTGGTACACAAGGGCGTCCGGGGACTCCTCGTACGGGGCGTCCCGGATGCCGGCGTAGAGCTCCTGCGGCGAATACAGCTCTCCTCGGTAGACGTCGAACGGCACGCCGGTCAGTCTCGGAAAGATGAGGGCGCCACGCCGGCGCAACGCTTCCTCAATGCCGGGATCAAACGTGCAGCCCAGGAAGATGGCGCCCTCGGCGTCCATTTCTGCGAGCGCGGCTGCCCGGCCGCGCAGGTCGAGGGACTGGGCGTGCCAGCCGTGCATACTCTTGGCTCCGGCGCTGACCAGCTCGTCGAAGCCGACCAGGCTTTCAATGTCGAGGGTCCGCGGGCTCGGGTTGAGGTTGCCGGAGGGGTTCATGATGCCAGCCTAGTGGCCGGGCCAATCCAAGCAGGGCAATTTAAACGGGAAGCACCCCGCAGCCTGACTGCGGGGTGCCACTGGTGCTCCTCGTGATGCTACTGCTTCAGGTGACCCTGTGCCTGGGAGACCTGCGCCTAGGAAACCTGGAGCCCACCGTTGATGTCATAGGTGGCGGCCGTGATGTAGCCGGAGTCCGCACCAAGCAGGAAGGAGATGAGCGCAGCCACTTCCTCGCGGGTTCCGACGCGGCCCATCATGATGCCTTCGGACATCTGTGCCTTGCGCTCTTCGGACAGGGTGCCCCCCATGATGTCGGTATCGATGGGGCCCGGGGCGATGGCGTTCACGGTCACACCGAACTCGCCCACTTCGCGTGCCAGGGCACGGGTGAACCCGATGATACCGGCCTTGGAGGCGCTGTAGGCAACCTTGGAGTAGGTGCCGCCGCCGCGCTGTGCCGAGATCGAGGAGATGCTCACGATGCGTCCGAGCTTGCGCTCGATCATGCCCTTGAGGACACGCTGGGAAACCACGAAGGTACCGCGCATGTTGATGGCGAAGACCTTGTCCCATTCGGCAACGGTGGTTTCCATGAAAGGGGTAGGCGAGCTGATGCCGGCAAGGTTGGCGAGTGCCACGATCGGCGGCAGGGACTCTTCGATCTCAGTGATCGCCCGGTCCACGGATGTTTCGTCGGAAACGTCCGCACCAACGCCGATTGCCTTAACCGCGCGGTTGGAGCCGATCTCTGCGGCAGCGGCCTTCGCGTCCTCGGCGTTGATGTCCAGGATTGCGATGGACCAGCCTTCGCTGGCCATGCGGTCAGCGGCGGCACGGCCGATGCCGCGGGCGGAGGCCGCACCGGTCAGGACGACCGTGCGTGCTGCGGGGAAGGGAGTGGTTGAGCTCATTGCAGGATATTCCTTTAGCTGGTGTTAGCCGGTTCTTGACGGGTGGTGCTTAGCGGGTGGCTTCGACCTTGGCAGCCGCCTCGACAGCGGGATCCAAAGCGGCGTCACCTTCCGGACGCTTGCGGGCGTAGAGGTAGGTGGCCACCGCGGTGGTGCACAGGCAGAAGGAGAGGAACAGCAGTCCGCTCTGGTTGCTGCCGGTGGCGTCGTTGAACAGACCGACGGCGTAGGGGGCGACGAAGCCGCCGAGGTTACCCAGCGAGTTCACCATGGCCAGGCCGGAGGCTGCTGCTGCGCCCGTCAGCGCTGCGGACGGCATGGACAGGAACGGGGCGATGGCTCCGTAGATACCCATCGCCGCGGCGGTGAGGGCGATCAGGGCCAGGATGGGGTTGACCTGGAGGAGGTAGCCTGCGGACAGCAAACCTGCACCGGCGAGCACCATGCTGACGGAGCTGTGCCAGGCACGCTTGCCTGTATTGTCCGCACGCTTGCTCCAGAAGTACACGAAGACTGCTGCAATGGCGTAGGGAATGAGGACGATGAACCCGACCTGGGCGGTGGAGAACTTGCCGAGGGCGGCAACGATGGTGGGCATCCAGAGTCCGAGCCCGTAGATGCCGCAGACGAGGCCGAAGTAGAGGGCCGAGTAGACGATGGTGCGCTTGTCCTTCAGGCCGGCCAGGAAGTTGTGGCTGCCGCCCTTGGACTTTGCTGCGAGTTCGGCGTCCATGGTGGTGGCGAGCCATTCGCGCTCGTCGGCGTTGAGCCACTTGGCGTCCCGCGGACGGTCCGTCATGAGGATCGGGGTCAGTACCCCAAGGAGGATGGCGGGAATGCCTTCAATGATGTACAGCCACTGCCATCCGTGGAGGCCCATGATGCCGTCCATCTGGAGGAGCAGTCCGGAGACCGGGGCGCCGAGGGCGTTGGAGATCGGCTGGGCCAGGATGAAGATGCCCAGCACGGTGACGCGCTGCGCGGCGGGGAACCACAGGGTGAGGTAGAACAGGATGGCCGGGAAGAAGCCGGCTTCAGCGGCTCCGAGCAGGAACCGGATGATGTAGTAGGTGGATTCTCCATTGACCAAGGCCATGGCCGTGGCGAAGATACCCCAGGTGATGAGGATGCGGGCCAGCCATTTGCGGGCACCGAACTTGTACATACCGGCGTTGCTGGGCACCTCGAGGAGTGCGTAGCCGAGGAAGAAGATGCCGGCGCCAAGGCCGTAGGCGGCGGCACTCAGGCCGATGTCCTCGCTCATGGTCAGCTTGGCGAAGCCGACATTGTTGCGGTCCAGGTAAGCGATGAAGTACAGCAGCACGATCAGGGGCATGACGCGGCGGCGGACTTTGCGGAGTGTGCGGTCACCAAGCTCGCCGAGTCCCGAGGACTTTGTGGTTAATGAAGTCATCATCGACCTTCTATCAGGCGGTTTCCGGCCGGCGGCTACGCGCGGAGGAATCCGATTGCTTTTATTGGGGTTCTGTCCGCTCCGGAGGAGCATCATTTCGTGTGGGTCAGCTGAATCTGATGTCAGACATCTGACGGACGAACATGATGAAGATCTTAGGAGGGTGATGCGCGTTACGTCAAGGCTGGCCAGATGCGGGTAGGAGTGGGCTAGCTCTGCGGGCCGTGGACGTAGCGTTCGTAGTCCTCGAACGTCTGGTCCATGTGCTCGTCCATCACCCGGCGGGCCAGCTCAGCGTCGCCGGTCAGGATGGTGTCGAGCACGCGCTGGTGGAAAACGATGGCGTGCCGCTGGATCTCCGGGACGGCCGAGGTTTCGCGGCGGGCGCGGTACAGCGACTGGCCAAGCTGGGCGAGCAGGGCACGCACGAACGGATTGCCCGAGGCCTTCAGGACCACGTCGTGGAATTCGATGTCCGCCGTCACGAAGCCGTCCAGATCACCGGAGTCGTGGAACCGCTTCATGTCGGCGATCGCCTGGCGCATATTCTCAATGTGCTCCGGCGAATGCCGCCTTGCCGCGAGCGCCGCGGCGCCCGTTTCCACCATGCGGCGTACTTCGATAAGGCCTCTCGACACCTGGTCGTCAGCATTGCCGTGCGATGCCGCCTTGATGATCGCATCGAGGCCGGTCCAGTTTTCGGCCGGGTTGACGAAGGTTCCGCGGCCGGCCTTCACATAGAGAATGTTCTGTGCGCGCAGCGCCTTTAGTGCTTCCCGGACCGTCAGCCGGCTGACGTCATAAAGCTTGGCGATGTCGGCTTCCGGGGGCAGCGCCTCATGGGCCTTCAGCCTGCCGTCGAGGATGTCATCCAGCAGGCCGTCTACAAGGTGGTCAACCAGCGTCCTACGACCCATGTGGAACGACCTACTTTCGCCTCTTATCAGGCCCCATGCGCCTAACCCTGATGGGCCTAACACTACAGAAACCGGGGCGTTAGCGGGTAAAATGTACAGCTGCGCGACAGGTCTGGTGCCTTACATGCAATGCGGGCGGAAAACAGGAGCAGTGGTGCAGAATTTGATCATGCAGAATTCAGCGCCTGCCTCCAGTCCCCGTCCCCGCATCGGCATTCCCATCCGGCTGACCAGTTCAGCCAATCCTGATCCCCGCGTGGCAAAGGCCAACGGCCTTTTCGACGACGTCGTAGACCTGCTGCGGGAGGGCGGTGGGGAGCCGGTGCCCCTCACTCCCGAGGTGCTGTTTCCCGGCACCGCCGGTGCAAGCGCAGACGACGGCGGTCCGGCTGACGCACGTGCGGCCGGCGACGGTGTGTTCAGCGGGCTTGACGGCGTCATCCTTCCCGGCGGCGGCGACCTCGACCCAGGGCTGTACGGCGAGGAGGCGGGCTCCGCCTGCTATGACGTTAACCCCGAGCAGGACCGCCTGGACGCGGCCGTTGCACGGCGGGCGATAGAGGCCGGGCTTCCCCTCTTCGGTATCTGCCGCGGTCACCAGCTCCTGAATGTCCTCTATGGCGGAACGCTGATTCAGGACATGCGTGCCGGGACGGTGCGGCACCGCGACAGCCCGGCCGAAGGTGGCGGCTTGTGGGCCTGGCACGACGTAGTGATGACGCCGGGGTCCAAAGTGGCCGGGCTGTACGGGGAGGTAGCCGACGACGCGGGCGGCGCCCTCAGTGTGAAGATCGCCTCCGGCCACCACCAGGCCGTGAGCCGTGTGGCGCCGGCGCTGGTGGTGACTGCCGTGGCCGACGACGGCACGGTCGAGGCGCTTGAGGATCCGGAGCGCTGGGTGGCCTCAGTCCAGTGGCACCCCGAGGTAGCCGAGTTGCCGGATGCCCAGCGGCAGGGACCCTTCCACGCCTTTGTTGAGATCTGCCGCCGCACTTCCTGACGGGCGACTCAGATCGTGACGGCTGCAGCCACGCGGACCGGCACCCCGGTTTCGAGTGATTCCTGGGCTGCGTCCGCCACGCGCGATGCGGCTACTGCATCTTCCGGTGTGCACGGGTTGTCCCGCTGGCCGAGTACGAGTTCCACGAAGGCCGCCATCTCCGAGCGGTAAGCCTGGTCGAACCGCTCGGCAAACGTCCTGTGCGGTTCCCCCGGCGGAAACGTGACGCCTGCTTCCGCCGAGGCCAGCGCGGTCTTCTCGTCCAGGCCCACCATCAGGGACCCGGCCGAGCCCTGGATTTCCAGCCGCACATCGTGCCCCGCCCCGTTGTACCGGGAGGCGACTACGGAACCCAGCGTGCCGTCGTCGAACGTCACAACTGCCAGTGCGGTGTCCACGTCCCCCACCTGACCAATCGCAGGATCACCCTTGTTGGAGCCCTTGGCGTAGACCTCCACGATGTCGCGGCCGGTGAGCCAGCGCAGGATGTCGAAATCATGCACGGAGCAGTCGCGGAAGAGGCCGCCTGATGTCGCCAGGAAATCTACCGGCGGGGGTGTCATGTCGCAGGTAACGGCCCTCAGTGAATGGATCCAGCCGAGCTCGCCGGCTTCGAAGGCCCGCTTTGCCTCAATGTAGCCTGCGTCGAACCGCCGCTGGTGCCCGATCTGGACGGTCCCCCTCTTGGCCTTGATGTAGTCCAGAACAGGCAGGGCATCAGCGACGTTCATGGCCACAGGCTTCTCGCAGAAAACCGGAACTCCGGCATCCACCCCTGCCCTGATCAGGTCGGGGTGGGTGTCGGTTCCGGTGGCGATGACCAGGCCGTCAACCCCCGACTCCAACAGTGCGTCCACAGACGGCAGGAACTCTGCACCCAGACCCCCGGCCACGGCGCGGGCGTGGTCAGCGGCCACATCCGTCAGCCTGAGCTGGACGTTGATGTTCTGCGGATGGAGCACACCGTTCAGTGCAGCGATGTTGTTGGCGTGCATGACGCCGATCCGGCCGACGCCGACGAGTCCGAGGATGATGTCCTTCATGTAGTTCCTTACTCCTGGAGAAGAGGCCGGGTTGAGAAGCTCAGGCGCGTACGTGCTTTGGAGTGCCGGCGTCCGTGGCACCCGTGCTCCCGGCGCCCGCTACTTCAGCCTGGACTTCCTTGACGATGTCGCCGTGCCCGCCGAGCTGTTCGAGTTCGTGGGCGAGTTCGGCGAGTTCGGCGCCGCCGGCCATCTGGGCAGTGAGCTCGTCGAGGGTGATGTCCTTCTTGTCGTAGTAGCCGATCGATTTGCCCCGCTTCAGGAGCAGGAACCGGTCGCCCACCGGGAAAGCGTGGTGGGGGTTGTGGGTGATGAAGATGACGCCCAGTCCCCGGTCGCGGGCCTGCAGGATGTAGCGCAGCACCACGCCGGACTGCTTGACGCCGAGGGCGGCTGTCGGTTCGTCCAGGATCAGGACCTTGGCGCCGAAGTACACGGCGCGGGCGATCGCGACGCACTGGCGCTCACCCCCGGAGAGCTGGCCGATGGGCTGCTCAACATCACGCAGGTCAATGCCCATGTCGGCGAGCTCTTTCTTGGTGATGTCCTTCATCTTTTGGACATCGAGCTTCTTGAACGGTCCGACACCGGTGGTCAGCTCGGAGCCCAGGAAAAAGTTGCGCCAGATGGGCATCAGCGGCACCACGGCGAGGTCCTGGTAGACGGTGGCGATGCCGACATCCAGGGCGTCCCGGGGGGACGTGAACTTGCGGTCCTCCCCCATGATTTTCAGGACGCCTTCGTCGTGTTGGTGCAGCCCGGCGATGATCTTGATCAGGGTGGATTTGCCGGCGCCGTTGTCACCGAGGACGCAGGTGACGCGGCCGTTGTCGACGGCCATCGTGACGTCGGTGAGGGCGACGATGTTGCCGTAGTGCTTGCCCACGCTCTCCAGGGAGAGCAGGTGCACGGGGGTGTGGGTCAGCGGGTCCTTTTCATCCTTGAGGAGCTGCTGCTGGTCGATCTGCTTGGCGTTCATGGTTTTCAGCCCTTACTTGCTTGCGTCCGCGCGGCGCTTGACGATCAGGTTCACGATGGTGGCCAGGAGCAGCATCAGGCCCAGGAAGAACTTGAACCAGTCCGGGTTCCACTGGGCGTAGACGATGCCCTTGTTGGCCATGCCGAAGATGAAGGCGCCGATGGCGCCGCCCACGGCCGAGCCGTAGCCGCCGGTGAGGAGGCAGCCGCCGATGACCGCCGCGATGATGTAGAGGAACTCGTTGCCCACGCCTTCGCCGGACTGCACGGCGTCGAAGGCGAACAGGTTGTGCATGCCCAGGATCCAGCCGCAGAAGCCGACGGCCATGAAGAGGCCGATCTTGGTGGCCTTGACGGGAACGCCCACGGCGCGGGCGGCGTTTGCGTCGCCGCCGACGGCGAAGATCCAGTTGCCCACCTTGGTGCGCAGCAGTACCCAGGACGCCACGGCAACCAGGGCGATCCAGATGAAGACTGTGTTGTTCACGTCCACACCGGCGATATTGACCGAGGAGGCGAAGATGGCCCGGGCCGCCTGATAGCCGTCCATGCTGGAAATGGACGGGGAGGACACGCCGCCGCCGATCATGCGCGTCAGGCCCAGGTTCAGGCCGGTTAGCATCAGGAACGTTGCGAGGGTGACGATGAAGCTCGGCAGCTTGGTCTTCATCAGGATCCAGCCGTTGATATAGCCGATGCCCAGGGACACCACGAGCGCCAGGACCACGCCGACCCACACGTTCATGCTGAAGTACCAGCTGAACATCGAGGCGGTCAGGGCCGAACTGATCACGGCGACGCCGGTGGAGAGGTCGAATTCGCCGCCGATCATCAGCAGCGAGACTCCCACCGCCATGATGCCGATGGTGGAGCTGCCGTAAAGGACGGTGGCGAAGGCGTTCGGCTGGATGAACGTCTGGGAGACAGAGGCGAAGAAGACGAAGAGGACGATTGCGCCTACGAGGGCGCCGACTTCGGGTCGTCCGAGCAGCTTCTGTAGAGGGTTACGTTTTGCAACGCGCTCATCTGCCACAGCTGGTTTTGTCAGTGTTGGGGTCATGGTCATGATGATTCTCCTTGCTTCCGGGCCCGGCATCGGCCGGGCCCGGCTGGCGGGCTGTTAGCGGATGCCGTCCTTGGCGAACGTGAGAACGTCGGTGGCTGCAGCCTTGTCGACGATGGACGGGCCGGTCAGCACGGGCTGCCCGCCGCCGATCTTGAAGCCGCCGCGCTTGGCCTGCCACAGCGAATCAATTGCGCCATAGCCCTGCAGCCACGGCTGCTGGTCCACTGTGAATTCAACGGCGCCGTCGGCAATCTTCTGGGCAAGCTCAGGGTTCATGTCGAAGGAGGCCACCTTGGCCTTGCTGCCGGCGCCGGTAACGGCCTTCAGGATGGTCAACGTGTAGGGCGCACCCAAGCCAATGATGGCATCGGCATCAGCAGTAGCCTGCAGCTTGGCGGTAACCGTGGAGGAAACCTGGGCCATGTCGGTACCGGGAACGTACAGGATCTCCGTTCCGGCCACCTTTTCCTTGACCCCTGCGCAGCGAGCTTCCAGACCCACGTGCCCCTGCTCCTGGATAACACAGATGGGGTGTTTGAGGCCCAGGTCGCTGAGCTTCGTTCCGGCGGCCGCGCCGGCGAGCTTTTCGTTGGACCCGAAGTGGGTGAAAGCGCCCAACTGCGCAGAGACCGCCTCGCCGGCATTCAGGCTGACCACAGGAATTCCGGCGTCAGTAGCCTTCTTGAGGGAGTCCTTCAACGCATCCGGCTTGGCAAGTGTCACGGCAATGCCATCGACCTTCTGGTCAATCGCCTGCTGGATAAGCTGTGCCTGGCGTCCGCCTTCTGGGTCGGAAGTGTAGAGCAGTTCGACATTGTCCTTCGCGGCGGCCTCCTCGGCCCCCTTTCGAACGATGTCCCAGAACGTGTCGCCCGGAGCGGCGTGAGTGATGAGTGCAACCTTCATGCGGGGGGTCGAGGCAACCTGCCCTGCGCCGCCTCCGGCGTTCCCTTCGGGAGCACGGCCACCCTGGCTGGAGCAAGCCGTCAGAGCGAGCATCGGGATCGCGACGGCCGCGACAGCCGCGCGGCGCCAAAAGAACTTGGTCACAGTAAATCTCCTTCGATTTGAAAGCCGCAGGGCCCCGCCACAGCGCGGGTTCAGCAGGCTTGTTACACCGATCATCGTGACTCAGGCCACAGATGTCAATAGTTTGTCCTGACATTAGGATGTTTTTACGAATACGCGTCCATTCTGTCCCATCTTCTTCCGGCCCAGGCAGCCTTTCCGGAACTACCTCTTGACCCCCACCCCGTCACTGCTAATATCAGAATGGCAGTATGTCCTATCAAGCAGACATGCACCGGACATACGGATCCTGGACGCAGG
>JAPSIT010000063.1 GCA_031178585.1 Arthrobacter sp. | reverse complement strand
TGCCGGACCGGGCGCGACGCTCTCCCACTTCCTGCCCCTTTTCGGGCAACGCTCCTGCAGCGCCGACGCCCAGCACCGGCAGCCCCGACGCGAGAGAGCGTCAAACCGGAAGCGGCCGAATGTGAGAGAGCGTCCGGAAATGGCCGGCCGGATGTGAGAGAGGGTCCGGGAATGGCCGGCCGGATGTGAGAGAGGGTGCAGTACGGCTATGGTCAGCGAGTGCGGCCTGTAAGGTTAATGCCCATGGAAAACCTCTTCAGCCACCCGGCCGCCTCAAGTGCCGGCGGGTCCGGCACTCCCGCGGACTTGGATCCGGTGGTGTGCACTGTCGTTGTCCCAGGTCCAGTCTCCCGGGCCTTCATCGGTTTCACGGAACACACGCACCTCTGGTGGCCCATGGAGAGCAACAGCGTCTTCGGTGCCGGCTCCTACGTCGAGTTTGAAGAGAACCTCATCCTTGAAACAGCCGACGACGGCAGGACCACCACCTGGGGCACCATCGATGACTGGCAGCCTCCAATGTCCTTCCACGCGTCCTGGTATCCCGGCTCCACCGCGCTGTGGTCCACAGAATTGAGGGTCGCCTTCAGGTCCGTTGACGGAGGAACAGAAGTGCGCGTGGTCCACGACGGCTGGGAGGGTGCCGAAGACCCTTCCGTCACCCACGCCACGTATGAGCAGGACTGGCCCGAAGTGCTGGCGCGCTATGCGAGGTTCATGGGCGCCGCAGCAGACTAACCCCTTCAGAATGAGGGCTGCTGACTAGAGGCCTGCTGCCGGGGCCCTAGACTTGAACCACGTGTGACGTGAACGGAGGATTAATGGGCAGCATCGCTGACGGGCTCACCTCAACGCTGGGACCGGCCAAGGTCGTTCAGGATCCAGCCGTGCTGGCTGTGTACGCCGTGGATCAGGCTCCGGTTCTGGACTACCAGCAGCCGCTTGCGGTCGTCTTTGCGGAATCCGTTCCCGACGTCCAGGCCACGGTCAGGACGTGCGCTGAGCTGCAGATTCCTCTTGTGGCCCGCGGCGCCGGAACGGGCGTCTCCGGCGGCGCCCACGCCACAGAGGGCTGTGTGGTCCTGAGTCTGGAACGGATGAACCGCATCTTGGACCTTAACCCGGACGACGAGACCGCCGTCGTCGAACCCGGAGTGATCAACGCGGACCTGAACGACGCCGCGGCGGTGCACGGGCTGATGTTCGCACCTGACCCGGCGAGTTTCCGGGTGTCTACTATCGGCGGAAATGTAGCCACCAACGCGGGTGGGCTGCGGTGCGCCAAGTACGGCGTCACGCGTGATTCTGTACTGGCGCTGGATGTGGTGCTCGCGGACGGTTCCCTGATCCATACCGGCCACCAGACCTTCAAGGGTGTAGCGGGATACGACCTGACCGGACTGTTCGTGGGATCCGAGGGCACCCTGGGCATCGTTGTCGGCGCCACCGTGCGCCTGAAGTACCTGCCCCGCGAGGTACATACAATCGCCGCCTTCTATCCCGATTTCCGGCAGGCGACGGCGGGTGTTTTGGCGGTGGGCAAGGCCCGCGTGCAGCCCGCCATCATGGAACTGCTCGACGGCGGGACGCTCGCGCAGCTGGATGAGATCCACGGTTCTGACCTCGCCGGAAGGGGCAAATCGCTCCTGCTGGTCCAGACCGACGGCTTCGGGGCCGCGGCGGAGGCCGACGTCGTGCGGCGTGTCCTTGCTGCCGGCGGAGCCGTGGTGACCGCCGAAGCCAATGAGGAGGCCGAGCGCCTGGTGGAACTGCGGCGCAACAGCCGCGGCGTCGAAGTGGACGATCAGTACCGGGTGGGCGAGGACGTCGCGGTGCCGCGTTCCAGGCTGGTGGACTATGTGGCCGCCCTTGAATCTTTGGCCGAGGTGCACGAGGTGAAGCTCAAGGTGGTGGCGCACGCCGGGGACGGCAACCTTCATCCCACGTTCTGGGTGGACCGCGTGAATGAGCTGGTCGACGCCGGAGCCATGCTCCGCCTGAACAAGGCCCTGGACGCCTCAATCGCCGTTGCGCTGGACATGGGCGGCACCATCACGGGAGAGCACGGCATCGGCCAGTACAAGCTGCGCTGGCTGGACCTGGAGCAGCCACAGCCGATCCGCGAGCTGCAGCGGCGGGTCAAAGAGCTTTTCGACCCGCAGGGGATCCTCAATCCGGGCAAGGCAATCTAGCCGGCGATGCAGCCGGGGGACAACCCCGCCCGGCCGCAGCTTAGTCGTCCGAGTCGGGGTACTCCTCGATTGATTCGTCGGCGCCATAGCGTGACTGCTCGGTCTCCACCTCGAGGATTTTCAGCAGCTCGGTATCCGGGTTCAGCATGATTGCCGCCTCATCCCGGCGGTGGCGCAGGATGGAATCGATGTAGGACTGCACGGCCTCAGCCAGTGGAATGTGGCGTTCCTGCTTTTCGGACATGTACCAGCGGTGCTCCAGCACCTCGTGCACGGCCTCTGCGGGTTCGAGCTTGCCGGAGAGGTCGCGGGGGATGGACCGGACGATCGGCTCGAAGATCTGGCTCACCCATAGGTGGGCACTGTATTCCTCGTCCATGTTCGGGTTGTTGTCGGCCCGGAAGGTGTCCATGTCGTTGAGCAGGCGGCGGGCCTGGTTCTCCTGGGCGTCGAGTCCGGTGAGCCGGAGCAGGCGCCGCTGGTGGTGGCCGGCGTCGACCACCTTGGGCTGGAGCTGGATGGTGGAGCCGTTCTGGGTGGTCTTGATCGCGTACTCTTCGACGTCGAAGCCGAGCTCGTTGAGCCGGCGGATGCGGGCGCCGACGCGCCAGCGCTCGCCCAGCTCGAACGATTCCTTCTCGGTCAGTTCGGTCCACAGGCGCCGGTAGCTTTCCATGATGAGTTCGCTTGTGGCCACCGGATCCACCTTTTCCTCGATCAGGCCGCCGTCGAGGAGGTCCATCAGTTCGCCGGCGATATTGACCCGCGCTATCTCGAGGTCATATTCGCGCTGGCCGGTGGACAGGTCGGGGTAGAGCTCGCCGGTCTCTGCGTCCACGAGGTAGGCCGCGAAGGCCCCGGCGTCGCGGCGGAACAGCGTGTTGGAGAGTGAAACGTCGCCCCAGTAGAAGCCGATGAGGTGCAGGCGCACCATCAGCAGGGCCTGCGCGTCGATGAGGCGGGTTAGCGTGTCCTTGCGCAGCATCTGGGAGAACAGCGCGCGGTACGGCATGGAGAACTTCAGATGGCGGGTGACCAGCACGGGGTTCAACGGCTTGCCGTCGAGCGTGGTGCGGCCGGTGATGACGGCAACGGGCTCAACGCAGGGCACGTCCAGGCGGGCCAGCTTGCGCAGCATGTGGTACTCGTGCCGGGCAACGTGCTCGGAGGTTTCCTTGATGGCGATGACGGAGCCGCCCAGGTGCGCGAAACGGACGATGTGCCGTGAGATGCCGCGGGGGAGGGCTGCGAGGTATTCCGCGGGCCAGTCCTCAAGGGCGATATGCCACGGGAGGTCCAGCAACTCAGGGTCGGCTGCGGCTGCCGTGATGTTGAGATTGCTGGCGACCGAGGACGCTTTGTCGTCGTTTGCACTCGCGGCCTCGAACCTCGGCAGTTTGCCGATCTGTCCATAGTCGGTGGGTTCGTCGTGCCACTGGGCGCTGTGTTCCTCGGTCATGGGTCAATTCTTCCGTACGTAGGGGCAGGGCACCTAAAACCACCTGAGGTGGCTTAACGCCCGACGGCGGCCCTTCCGTGAGGGAGGGCCGCCGTCGGGTTTTTGGCTGGCTGGCGGGTGGGTGGGGACTAGTCGCCCAGACGCTCACCGGTCTTGGTGTCGAACAGGTGGACGTGGCCGGACTGCGGACGGACCCAGATGGACTCGCCCTTCATCGGGGGCCGGCGGCCGTCGACACGTGCCACGATGTCGTGGCTCTTGCCGTCCAGCATGGTGTGGCCGTAGACGTAAGCGTCCGCGCCGAGCTCTTCGACCACGTCCACCTCGACCTGGATGCCTTCGCCCTGAGGGGCGGTCTCCAGGTCTTCGGGGCGGCTTCCCAGGGTAACGGTCGTGCCGTGAGCCTCTTCGAGGACGTTGCGCGGAACAGGGTAGACGGTGCCGCCGAACTGCACGCCGCCGTCGACGACCGGAAGTTCGAGCAGGTTCATGGCAGGGGAGCCGATGAAGCCGGCAACGAAGACGTTCTTGGGGCGGTCGTACAGGTTGCGGGGAGTGTCCACCTGCATCAGCAGGCCGTCCTTGAGCACGGCGACGCGGTCACCCATGGTCATGGCCTCGACCTGGTCGTGGGTCACGTACACGGTGGTGACGCCGAGGCGGCGGGTGAGGGAAGCAATCTGGGTGCGGGTCTGGACGCGGAGCTTGGCGTCCAGGTTGGAGAGCGGCTCGTCCATGAGGAAGACCTGCGGGTTACGGACGATTGCACGGCCCATGGCAACACGCTGGCGCTGACCGCCGGAAAGTGCCTTCGGCTTGCGGTCCAGGTACGGCTCGAGGTCCAGGAGCTTGGCAGCTTCGCGGACGCGCTCGGCACGTTCCTCCTTGCTTACGCCTGCGATCTTCAGCGCGAAGCCCATGTTGTCCGCCACGGTCATATGGGGGTAGAGCGCGTAGTTCTGGAAAACCATCGCGATGTCGCGGTCCTTGGGCGGAACGTCGGTGACATCGCGGTCGCCAATGAGGATACGGCCGGCGTTTACGTCCTCCAGGCCTGCGAGCATGCGCAGGGAAGTGGACTTACCGCAACCGGAGGGTCCAACGAGGACCAGGAATTCGCCGTCGGCGATTTCGATGTTGAGCTTGTCAACAGCGGGCTTTTCTGTGCCCGGGTACAGACGCGTAGCGTTGTCAAAAGTAACTGTTGCCACAGTTATCAATCCCTTCACCGGCAGGTACGTGCCGGACGATCCGTAGTGAATGGTTCATGTAATTCAGTTATTAGCTCCCCGGCCGAAGCCGAGGAGCATCGCGTGACGCCGCACGGTTCCTGTGCGCCACATCACATGCAAGAGTATGTCAGATTTATCTCCAGTGGACGCAAATGTTACGGAGCTCACACGTGACGTTCGTAACGGGCTCTTCTCTCACGCTGGCTGTGCCACCGCCTTTCGGCGTTCCCTCAGCAGGGTTTCCAGCAGCTCGGCAATGTGCACAGGGGCCTCCACCCGGAACTGGGCCTGCGTGAAATCCAGGCCGACCTTGACGCCGACGTCGCCGGGGCCGAGCCTGCCAAGGGCATCCTCGTCGGTGACGTCGTCCCCGGCGAAAAGGACGGCTGTGGCCCCGGTGGCCTGTTTGAGGAAGTCGACTCCCTCGCCCTTGGAGGCGTGGACCACAGACGTTTCCAGCACCCGCTTGCCGTTCTTGAGGTGCACGCCCGCGAGGTCCTGTAGCGCCGCCCGTGCGGCGGCCACGGCGTCCTCCGCCACGTCGTCGGCTGCGAGGCGGGTGTGCAGGACCACGCCTGCCGGCTTTTCTTCGAGGAGTGTGCCGGGCGCGAGCTCCACGATTCCCTCCAGAATGGTCCGGACCTCAGCCAGCAGCGCCAGCTGCTCGCGGTCCAGGACCAGAGGCGCGGAACCAGGCCCCAGCCAGGCCTCGGCACCGTGGCTGCCGATGAGCAGCGTCTCATCGGGCGGGGAAGCTACCGACCGCAGGCTGTCCAGTGCCCTGCCGGAGATGAGTGCCGTCGTCGTGCGCGGAAGGGTGGCCAGCTCCTTGAACGCCGCGGCGGAGCGCGGCAACGGGCGGGCATCTCCGGCATGGTCAACGAGCGGCGAGATGGTGCCGTCGAAATCCATGGCGATCAGCAGCTGCTCCGTGCCGGCGATCTCCCGCACAGCCTCCAGCAGTTCCGGTGAAAGGGTCAGCGGAGTGTTCTCACGGGAATGGGCGGCGTCTGCCTCATGAGTCATCGCGGACCACCTTCTCGTTGAGGGCGTGCAGGAAATCAGCCGACCAGTGGTCGACGTCGTGGTCCAGGATCTGCTTGCGCATGGCCCGCATGCGGCGCGCTGATTCCCGGGGGGACATGTTGACGGCCCGCATCACCGCGTCCTTGAGCCCGTCGATGTCGTGCGGATTCATCAGCAGGGCCTGCTTGAGCTGGTCGGCCGCCCCTGCGAATTCGCTGAGGACCAGGGCGCCGTCGTTGTTCGTCCGGGCCGTGACGTATTCCTTGGCCACAAGGTTCATGCCGTCCCGGAGCGCGGTGACGAGCATGACGTCGGCAGCGAGATAGAGCGCCACCATTTCCTCGATGGGGTAGCTGTGGTGAAGGTACCGCACGGCGGTGTTTTCAAGAGTGTCGTAGGTTCCGTTGATGTGGCCGACGGTGCCTTCCACCTCTTCCCGGAGGAGCCGGTACTGTTCCACGCGCTCGCGGCTGGGGCTGGCGACCTGGATCAGTGTCGCGTCGCCAACAGTGAGCTTTCCCTCGTTGAGGAGCTCCTCGAAGGCCTTGAGCCGGTGCCGGATGCCCTTCGTGTAATCGAGACGGTCAACGCCGAGCAGGATGGTCTTGGGGTTGCCGAGGTCCTGCCGGATCTGGCGGGACCGCTCGATGATGTCAGGGTTGTTGGCGAGCTCGGTGATCTGCCGGACGTCAATGGAGATCGGGAAGGACTGGGCGCGGGCGATGTGCGTCATGTCGCCGTTCTGGCCCCTGACGTGGACCTGTTGCTGCTTGACGCTGGCGCCAAGGAACCGGCGTGCCGAGCGCATGAAGTTGCCGGCATCGCTGCTGCGCTGGAAGCCCACGAGGTCGGCGCCCAGCAGGCCGTCAATTATCGCCTGGCGCCAGGGGAGCTGGGCGAAGATTTCCGGCGGCGGGAACGGGATGTGGTTGAAGAAACCGATCCGCAGGTCCGGACGCGCCTCGCGCAGCATCCGCGGCACGAGCTGGAGCTGGTAGTCCTGCACCCACACCGTTGCGCCGTGGTCGGCGTGGCGGACGACGGCGTCGGCGAACCTTCGGTTGACCTTGCGGTAAGAATCCCACCAGGTTCTGTGGAACTCCGGGGGAGCGATGACGTCGTGGTACAGCGGCCAGAGCGTGGCGTTGGAGAAGCCTTCGTAATACAGCTCAACGTCGTCGGTGCTGAGCTGTACCGGAACCAGATCCATGCTGCCGTGGCTGAATGGCTTAACCGTTTCGTCGGGGGCACCGTGCCAGCCCACCCACGCGCCGTCGGTTTTGGTCATCATGGGTGCCAGTGCGGTCACCAGGCCGCCGGGGGAACGGCGCCAGCCGGAGCCGTCGTCGCCCTGCTCCCCGGGAGCGCAGCGGTCAACCGGCAGGCGGTTGGACACCACCATAAAGTCATAGAGTGCGGCGGCCGAGCTGCCTCCGGACCCAGCACCGCCCTCCGCATTGGTCTCCGGTTTGTCGCCTTCAGGTCGTTGCATTGCGCCCCCTGGGGTTGCTTGTGGATCTCTGTCAACCCTAACGGGCCGGAATCTTACGTGCTATTCATCCGTTGGGCAGATTGAAGGAATACTTGAAGGCGCAAGCTCCGGGTTCCCCCTAGACTGGGAGAGTTGCCCCTGAGTGGTTTGCACCTGTCCGATCGACACGAGGAACGAATGAGCCCCGCAAACGAAGCCCGCAAGTCCAAAGCTGAGCGCACGGCAGAGGCCCGCGAGAAAGCCCGCCAGATCCGTGAAGCGCAGCTGAAGAAGGACAAGCGGAACAAGCTGCTGATCGGCTGGGGCATCGTGGCTGCGGTCGTGGCCATCCTCGTTGTCGTCGGCCTCGTTGTCAGCACGAGCCTGCAGAATAACGCCCCGGTAGCGGACCAGGGACCCACGCCGGCCAACGGAAACGTCCACGGCGGCGTCACCCTGCTGAAGGGCACCGAGGTGGCCAAGACCGAGCCCGCGACGGTGAACGTGGCAGATCTTCCGGAACCTGCAGCGTCGGCGCCCGCCACCATCGCGGCGCCCGGCGCGGAAGCTGAGGCCGGCAAGCCGGTCAAGGTTGTCCTTTACATCGACTTCATCTGCCCCGCCTGCAAGAACTTTGAGGCGCAGTTCAACGAGACCCTTACGTCCCTCCGCAACGAAGGCAAGATCACCGTGGAGTACCGGGCCTTGGGCTTCCTGGACAGCCGCTCCACCACCAACTACTCGTCCCGTGCGGCCAACGCCGCCGCCTGCGTCGTGAACGAATCCCCGGAGAAGTACGCAGAGTTTGTGGACACGCTGTTCGCCAACCAGCCGGCCGAGGGTGGCCCCGGACTTTCGGACGACGAGCTGAAGAAACTGGCCACGGACATCGGCGCCAACAGCATCGACACCTGCGTCGAGGAAAAGCGCTACCGTCCCTGGGTGAAGTACGCCACCCAGGAAGCGGCTGCCATTGGCGTTGCCGGGACCCCGACCGTTCTGGTGGACGGCAAGCAGTGGGGCAAGGGAGACAGCGCACAGACCGAATTCCCGGCCTTCCTCGACGCGGCCATCAAGGCCAAGGCCTAGTCCGGCAGCCGCCTAAGCGGCAGCCTGAGGAACGGCGGCCTGCAGCCCGGATCGGACCGGGATGCAGGCCGCCGTCGTTTTTACCTGCGGGCAGTCCTTGGGCTAATCTTGACTAGCGCCATATGGCGCCCACCCTGACGGGTGTGCCTCCTTAGCTCAGTTGGCCAGAGCACCGCTCTTGTAAAGCGGGGGTCGTCGGTTCGAATCCGACAGGGGGCTCCGAGAAGGCCCTGAACGGCGGTTTTATTACCGCAGTTCAGGGCCTTTTGCACTTTCAGACCCCTGGACTTAACTGCTCCGGTGTTTCGCGCTCATGACATTGAGGGGGCCGACATCCGCCAAGTCGTAGCCGCGGGGGTAGACCGGCGTCAGCGGCTGACCGGACCTGAAGCTTGGCACTGCGCGCAGGGGAGTATG
>JAPSIT010000131.1 GCA_031178585.1 Arthrobacter sp. | reverse complement strand
GGCTGCGCGGCTTCATCGCCGGCCGCCTGGCTCGCCTGCAACGACGGCGGGAGCAGGACGGGGATGCCCTCGTCGATCCGGTAGCGCAACTGCTGGCCGCTGGCGTCCTTCGCGGTGGAAACCAGTTCCTCGCCTTCCTGGACCAGCGACGATCCGGTCACCGGGCAGCGCAGGACGGCAAGCAGTTCAGGGGAAAGATGGGCCATGGTGATAGTTTCCTTTGATCCTGTGATCCTGGCGTCAGGACGTACCGGCACGCAGACGGCGCGGGCTGGCCGGCGCGGATTGCTTCACTTCAGGTTATCGCCCTACTGCTGTCCGCGCAGAATGCGCAGGTGCCCGCGGCGGGCTCCGCCGGATTCGGCCGGAGGCTCGATCGGTTCGCGCAGGCCGCGCCGGGCCGGTGCTTCGTCCGACGCGGCGGGGACTGTTCCCGCCTCGCGTACTGCCTTGGCCAGGGCCATCAGGTCATCCGTGTTCGGAACGGGCGGCTGCTCCGGCAGGGCCAGCCGCATGACTTCCCAACCGCGCGGTACGGTCAACCCCTCCGCGTGCTCGGCGCACAGGTCGTAGCAGTGCGGTTCGGCATAGGTGGCCAGAGGCCCGAGGACCGCCGTGGAATCGGCATACACGTACGTCAAAGTAGCGATGGCCGACCGTTGACAGGCCGAGCGTGAACATTGGCGTATGGATCCCACGACTATGCATCCTACCCGCCTCCGCCCTCCGGAACGTGCAACGGCGCGCTTCGTGGTGCTTTTGGCCGCGCACAGGATTAGAGTCGATATATGAAAAACCGACCATCGCTCAATGTCAGGCTGAGTGATGCAGCGCAGTCCGGGGGCAGTTCAAGACCGTTCGAAAAACGACGGCGGAACCGCCACGGGCGCGGACTGCGCGGTGAGCTTCTGCCCGCCCACCTGCCGGGAAACCGCACCCGCGAGGAACGGTTCGAAGGGTGGGTCTCGGACTCCGCGGAGCGGCTTCACTATCTGTGGGGGGACCCCATCGAAGCCACACAGTTTGTGGTCGTCGACATCCCGCCGAACTTGGAGGAACTGGTTGCCAAAGGCGGCCCCGCGCCCCTTGGCAGCTTCACACCTGCAGCTCCGGGACGCCCCGCCGTCGTGACTGTCTTCCGCCGTCCGGTGGAGCGGGAGGCGGACAGCAAGGATGAATTGCCGGAACTGGTGCACGACGTCGTCGTTGAACAAGCCGCCGAACTGCTCGGCATGGCACCCGAAGCCGTCGACCCCAGCTACGGCCGCACGCGCTCCTGACTCAGTAGCCCAGGAAGACCGGTACGCTCTGCCGGCCCTGGGTCCCCGGCGGCACAGCCAGCACTGAAATGTTCGGCGAGCTGCCATTGAAGACCATCTGCGAGCCGTGGACGGGATCTCCCGTGGCGCCGATCAGGAGGGCCGCCGGATCCGCGCCGTTGGCCTTCGGATTCAGCGAGACGGTGCTTCCGCCCGGCACGTCGACCACCCGCTCGCTGCCGAGCTGGCCGCTCGCGCTGATCGGCGTCACGCTGACCTTGGCTGCGCCCTCCGGGGCGATGAACGAGAGCCGGGAGTTGACTCCGCCGGGAACGATGGCCAGGTGTTCGCTGCCCAACCGGTCGGTGGACGGAGCCCAGCCAAAATCGACAGGATCGCCTTCACCCGTACCCCGGCTGACGCGTGCCGAAGCCACCACGGACACATCCGAGGTCACCTCCACCGAATAGCTTCCCTGCGGGAGTGAGTCGAGCGGGATAGCGGAGACCGTACCGGCCGCGACGTTGAACACGCCGCCGCCGGGCAGGGGCACCTGCCCGTCCGGGCCGAATACGCGCACCTCCACCGTGGCGTCCCCGGCACCCGGAACCACCACGTTCAAGGCGGGCGAGGCATTTTCGTATCCCGCCTGCCCGCGGATTTCCTGCGCAGTCTTCGCGTCCTGCACTTCGATGCCGGTGACCACCTGGCTCAGGCTCGCGCCGGCGGAAGGCTGCAGTAGTTCGACGCCGCCGGGCGTCAGCTGGCGCAGAACGCTCTGCTGGATGGTGCCCACAATCGGACCACCGGAGGAACTGACATGCACGGCCAGCGATTCCTGGTTGGCGGCCAGGCCGGCGAGCACAATGGACTTCGATTCGCCAGGGGCGATGAGCAGCCCGCGGCTGCCGGCGGCCTGGATCGGTCCCTCGGCACCGACGAG
>JAPSIT010000062.1 GCA_031178585.1 Arthrobacter sp. | reverse complement strand
AATCCATGGCCGCCCTGAAAGACATGACCAGCCAGCTGATCGGCCGCTTCTGCCAGAGCGCGCTGGAGACCACCCGGACCGTGTACGGACCGGAAAAACTGACGCGTTACAACGCCGAGCTCATGGTTCCCGACGAGACCATCATGGAGATCGCGGTCATGAAGGGCCTGGCCACCACCTTCGTGATGACCACGGACCACCGCCAGCCCATCTATGAGCGGCAGCGCGAGGTCCTCCATGCCCTGGTAACCACGCTGAATGCGTCAGGCGACCGCCACCTCGAGCCGATGTTCGCGGCGGACTGGCGCGGCGCGGCAGACGACGGCGCCCGGCTCCGCGTGGTCATCGATCAGGTTGCCTCGCTCACCGACGGTTCCGCGCTGGCGATGTACGAACGGCTCGTGGGAAGTTTGCCGTCGCTGTGGTGATCCGCGCCATGGGCCTCGCCCCGGTGGCCTGCCCCGCGACTAGGATGGCTCCGTGGCCGGCCTGATCAAGCGTGAAGACATCGACGAAGTCCGTCAGCGCACGGATATCAAGGAAGTCGTCGACGGCTACGTCACGCTCAAAAGCGCAGGCCTGGGTTCCTTCAAGGGCCTGTGTCCCTTCCACGACGAGCGTTCGCCATCATTCACCGTGCGCCCGCAGGTGGGCCGCTACCACTGCTTTGGCTGCGGCGAGGACGGGGACGTCATCTCGTTCGTGCAGAAGCTGGACCACACGTCCTTTCACGAGGCAGTGGAGAAGCTGGCCGCGCGGATCGGCTACGAACTCCGCTACGAAGACGGCGGTACCGGTCCCAGCCGCGAAGAGGTGGGCAAGCGCCAGCGGCTGCTGGACGCCCACAAGATTGCCGACGAGTTTTTCCGCGCCCAGCTGTTGACGCCCGGCGCCACCGAAGGCCGCCGGTTCCTGCAGCTGCGGGGTTTCGACCGCGCGGCCGCCGACCATTTCGGCGTCGGTTACGCGCCGCAGGGGTGGGATGCCCTGCTCAAGCACCTGCGCGGCCGCGGCTACACGGACGCCGAGCTGAAACTCACGGGGATGTTCTCCGAAGGCAGCAGGGGCATCTACGACCGCTTCCGGGGCCGCCTGATCTGGCCCATCCGGGACATCGCCGGCGACACCATCGGGTTCGGCGCACGAAAGCTCTACGAGGATGACCAGGGCCCCAAGTACCTCAACACGCCGGAGACCACGCTCTACAAGAAGTCACAGGTGCTGTACGGCATAGACCTCGCCAAGCGGAACATTGCCAGGGACCGGCAGCTGGTGGTGGTGGAAGGCTACACTGACGTGATGGCCTGCCACCTTGCAGGTATTCCGACGGCGGTGGCCACGTGCGGTACCGCGTTCGGCGCCGACCACATCAAGATTGCCCGCCGGCTGCTGTCTGACGACGGCACCGGGGGAGAAGTCGTCTTCACCTTTGACGGGGACGCGGCCGGCCAGAAGGCGGCCCTGCGGGCCTTTGAAGAGGACCAGCGTTTCGTGGCGCAGACCTATGTCGCTGTGGAACCAACCGGCGCCGACCCCTGCGACCTGCGCCAGACACGGGGCGACGCCGCAGTCCGGGAGCTGATCGGCTCCCGGCGGCCGCTGTTTGAGTTTGCCATTCGCGCCACGCTAAGAAGGCACAACCTGGACACGGTGGAGGGCCGGGTGGGCGCCCTGCGGGAGTCCGCTCCCGTGGTGGCGCAGATCCGCGACGCCGGTCTCCGGCCCGGCTACGCCCGTGAACTGGCGGGATGGCTGGGGATGCCCATCGAGGACGTCTCCCGGGCCGTTGCGGCCGCCGCTAAACGGGAACCCAATCCTGGAGCTCCGGGCGTTGCTGCACTCCCGCCGTCGGGCGTTCTCCCGTCCTTCAACCGACCGGATCCGCGGGACCCGGTGGCGTCAATGGAACGGCAGGCGCTCGAGGTGGCGCTGCAGGAACCTTCGATGCTCGGCGGCGGTTTCTGGGAGAGGTTTTCCGCTGTGCGGTTCGTCACTCCCGCCTACCAGGCCATCCACGATGCCATCCGCGCGACGGGGCTGGCGCATGCCGACGATCCGGTGAGGTGGGTGGAGCAGCTCCGCCAGGAGGTGCCGGAACCGCTGCAGCCCCTGGTTTCAGAGCTGGCGGTGGTTCCGCTGCCCGCGCACACCTCAGAAGCCGTGCAAAAGTATTGCCGGGACATTTTGGCCCGACTTTTCGAGCTTCAGATCACCCGCATCAAGGCCGACAAAATGGGGCAGCTGCAGCGTCTGGACGCTGCCGCCCACCCCGAGGAGTTCCAGCAGCTCAACCGGGAACTGATGATGCTGGAAATGGAGCGGCGGGCGCTGCGTTCCGATGCCTGAGGGGCTGGCTCGGACGCTCGATTTCGTTTCACGGCCGGGTGTTTGCTAGGCTTATAGCCGCTTCATTCCTCCTTAGCTCAATTGGCAGAGCATTCGACTGTTAATCGAAGGGTTGCTGGTTCAAGTCCAGCAGGAGGAGCGCACAGTCCCCGTTCCGGGCTTCCGGGACGGGGACTTTTTTTATACCCCGGGTGGGTATGAGAGGCGCGTCCTTCCGCTGATTTCCCATAGGGGCGGAACCTTTGCTAATGTCATACCTGCTTCATTCCTCCTTAGCTCAATTGGCAGAGCATTCGACTGTTAATCGAAGGGTTGCTGGTTCAAGTCCAGCAGGAGGAGCGCACAGGTCCCGCAGCCGGCAAACGCCGGCTGCGGGACCTTTTTGTATGGCACTGGTTATGTACGGGTGCTGCTCTCCGCGATGCGCTGCCGGCTCAGACGAAGTTCATTTCCACTTCGAGGAAACGCTCGGCCTCGGCCACGGCTGCAGCGAAAGCTTCGCCCTCGGTGGGCGACGTACGGGGCTGGCGCGGGTGCCACTCATGCGGTGATGAATGAACACGGGTGAAGCCCCCGTCAGGCGGAGCATAGAAGATTCCGAAGCGCTGTACAGGCCATTCCGGAGAGGTCTCCGGGGCCACCAGAAGGGCGGCGTTGGCCGCCGGGTTGTACCACTGCGCTATTGGACGCCGCCGGTCTTCAGTGAAAAGTCCCGCCGCATAGAGAGCTGCCGACTGCGCACTGGTCTGTGTGCACAGCCGGTCCCACCACAACGGCAGAATGCCGGTGTCGCACCGCTGCCACGTGGCCGGAGGTGGAGGAGGATCCTGCCAGTGGGGCACATACCAACTTTATCGCTCGGCGGGCTGCCTGGAATAGAGTGGCCGCCTCGGTTCCGGTTGCGTTCAGTCCCGATTCCAAGGCCCCGGGTTGACCCTGTAGAGCAGCGCGGAACCGGCCACGGCTCCGAGGATGACCCCGAGGGCTGCATTGCCCATTGCCCGGCCGAAAAAGAAACCTGCGATGGCGCCAAGGACGGCGCCAAGGAAGAGTCCGCGTCCGTTGCGGTGCGGCTTGCGCGTCATCGGGCCAGCCTACGCTGCTACTGGTGAGGGGGTTGCCACTAGTGAATGGATGGCACGGTCCTTGGGCGGACTATCACCCACAGCGCCGTTGCTGCGAGGAAGATGCAGCAGGCCTGGACAGCGCCCATAGGCGTAGCTGAACTGCCGCCAACCCAGCCCACCACGGGTGAGATGATGCCGGCCATCAGGAAGGTGGAGGCGCCCAGCAGGGAGGCTGCAGTGCCGGCCTGGGCGCCATGCTTGGCCAGCGCCAGGACCTGCACGCACGGGAACGTGAAGCCCGTGCCGAGGATGTAGAACCACAGCGGGACCAGGACGCCCCAGAGCCCGAACCCCAACTGGTCAAAGAGCACGATCAGGAGGGCCATCAGGAACATCCACGCGGTGGAAGCGGCCAGGATCCACTGCGGCGGCACGAGCTTAATCAGCCGCGAGCTGGTCTGGACGCCGGCCACGATACCCAGGGAATTGACGCCGAACAGCAGGCCGTACTCCTGCGGGGTGAAACCGAAGATGTCCTGGAACAGGAAGGGGGAAGCGGAGAGGTAGGTGAACAGCCCTCCGAAGTTCATGCCGCCCACCAGCAGCAGTCCGACGAAAATCCGGTCAGAGAAAAGCGCCCGGTACCTCTGGCGGGCAGTCAGGCCGGACTTCCCCCGGAGCTCGCGCGGCAGCGTTTCCCGCACCAGGAATATCGCTGCGGTGATCACGGTCGCGCCGTAGCAGGCGAGGAACACGAAGATGCCCGGCCACTCCATCACCAGGAGCAGCTGCGATCCGATCACGGGGGCCAGGATCGGAGCCAGTCCGTTGACCAGCGCCATGCGGGAGAACATTCGCACCATGGCGTAGCCGCTGAAAAGATCGCGGACCATGGCCATCGCCACAACCCCTCCGCCTGCGGCGCCGATTCCCATCAGGACGCGGAACAGGCCGAGTGTCCCGATGTCTGTCGAAAGCGAGGCCCCCAGCGAGGAAGCGATATGCACTGCCGTGGCCAGGATGAGGGGCGTCCGCCGGCCGAACTTGTCGCTGAAGGGGCCCACCACCAGCTGCCCCAGGGCGAAGCCCACCGTGGTGCCCGTCAGGGTGAGCTGGACCGCAGCCTCTGACACATTCAAGCTCGTCTCCAGGGCGGGGAAGGCCGGTAGGTAGAGGTCCACCGTAAACGGTCCCAGAGCCGTAAGGGCGCCAAGGAGAAGGATGTAGAGGAATTTCTGGCGTCGGCTCAGGGCATCACCCGGATGAATGGTGGTCACAGGCAACCATCCTAGGGCGCAAAGATCATACTTTTACAGGGGCCGGAGGCCACGCCGGAAAGTTAGTACAGAAGTTGCGGCTGACCCTGAGTGATAGTTTTGTCAGCGGGGGCATGCTGAGCCATATGCGGTCCCCGCAAAGCCGAGAAAAAAATCGACTATGGAACCAGTTAGGCGGGACCTATGAGCGGGCGTCACAGCGGGCGGGCCAACAAGGGGTTGCGTATCACCACGCTGCCGAAAACGGCGAGGCTCATCTTCCAACTGGTGCCGCGCCAACTCAACGACGAGATCGCCATGGCCAAGTTCGAGGTCAAGCGCAAGGGCAAGCAGTTGGGCGTGGCCGGAGCCTTCTTCGGAGTCGCCGCTGTCTTCCTGGCTTTCCTGCTGACCGGGCTGATCGTCGCGGCCATCATGGGGCTCGCCACCATCATGCCGGCCTGGCTCGCAGCACTCCTCGTGTGTGCAGTTTTCCTGCTGATTGCCCTGATCGGCGGGCTCGTCGGCCTCCGGAAGTTCAAGAAGGCCATGCCCCTGATCCCAGCGGAGACCGTCCGGGGCCTCAAGCACGATCTTGGTGTCGCAAAAGAAGGCTCGGACTTTGATGCTGCGGTCCTGGACCCCAATTCGCCCCAGGCGAAGGCGGCCAAGGAAGCCAAGGCTGCTGCCAAGGCCCAGGCCAAGGCCGAGAAGGAAGCCAAAGCGGCCGCAGAGCATGTCGAAGTTCCAGCCGTTTCCGAGCCCGAGGTCCACCGCCGCCTGAAGCAGCGGCGCGAGCACCTGACCACCGTCCGCGATGACCTCGGCGAAGAACTCGATGTCAAGGCCCAGGCCCAGGCCCTGCTCGGCGTGGCCAGGCACCGGCTGGATGAGGGCAAGGACAAGTTCAAGGACAGCAGGGAGCGCGCGGGCGAAAGATTCGCTGCCCGCGTAGCCGTCAGGTCCTCCGAGTCCGGGTCTTCCGCCACGGCATCGTCCACCTTTGGATCCACCACGGGATTGTCCGTGTCCGGGCGATCCTCCGCAGGCAGCGTGGTACGTTCCATGCCCGAAAAGCTGGAATCCCGGTGGAAGCCCCTCGTGGCATTCGTCGCGTCCACTGCCGTCATGCTTACCCTGCTGCGAAAACTGTTCAAGAGCTGAGCGTTGCCCTGAACTCAGTCAGGAAGACGCCCCCGGCCACAGAGAGGGGGACCGGATGAGGTTCATCGGCGCTGGTTCCCGTCCCGGCCAGCCGGGCGTCGACCGCGATCTGGTCTTCACTGTCCCCAATCTGCTCACGGTTCTGCGCTTCATGGGCGTGCCGCTGTTCATCTGGCTTGTGCTGGCCCAGCGTGAGTACGGCTTTGCCGTGCTGGTGCTCGCGATCATGGGGAGCACGGACTGGGTGGACGGCTACATCGCCCGACGCTTCAACCAGGCCTCCAAGCTCGGGCGGATCCTGGATCCCATCGCGGACAGGCTGGCGCTGATCGCCGTAGCCGTGACACTGGTGATTGCTGGTGTAGTCCACTGGTGGTACCTCGCCGCGCTCGTCATCCCGGATGCCGTGCTGCTCTCCATGTCGCTGTTCTACTTCCACAGCCACCCGGATCTTCCCGTCAGCCTGATCGGGAAGACGCGCACGGGCCTGCTGCTGCTGGGCACCCCGCTGCTGTTGCTGTCGAAGCTGGATACCCCGTCCGCCGGGGCCTGGTTCATTGCGGCATGGATTGTGCTCGGCCTCGGACTGGTGGGGCACTGGGTGGCCGCCTACAAATACTTCTGGGCCATCCGGCGCAAAGGCAGAATGCTGGCTGACAACGGTGGTGGCAGCTGATGGTGTGGCTGGCAGTATTCCTAGCTGTACTGGGAGCGTTTTGCCTTGCCTTCGGTGCGCAGCGCCAAGGCAGTGCCGTGAAGGCCGATACCGGCGGACTGGCGCTCAGCTCCAACGGTTTTCTGCGCCTGCTGCGGAACCCCCGTTGGGTTTTCGGGCTCCTGTTGCTCTGTATGGGTATGGGCCTGAATGCCGTCGCTTTGGTCTCCGCGCCGCTGACCGTGGTGCAGCCGATCGGGGCCATCGCGCTCGTCATCACCACCGTGGTCAACGCCAAGGACCAGGGCCTGAGTATCAACCGGGCCACGGTGGTCGCCATCTCTGCCTGCGTGACCGGTTCCGCCCTGTTCGTCCTGCTTGCCGTCTTCGTCACGCAGGAAAACCACCACGTAAATTCCGACGACGAACTCACCATCGTGCTGCTGCTCGCTTTGGCTGTGGCCCTCTTTGGCACTTTGGCAGCAATGTTCAAGCACCGCATGAGCGCCTTTGTCTATATTCTTGGCGCGGGCGTTCTGTTCGGCTTCGTGGCGGTGCTGACCCGGATCATCGGCAAGCACCTGCTCGACCCAAACGGGCAGGCCCTGCTGAACGTGCCCTGGTATTCGTTGGTTGCGATCGCGGCGGCCGGAGGGCTGGGCTCCTGGTTTGTGCAGAGTGCCTACTCCACCGGACCACCGGACCTCGTCATTGCGGGGCTGACTGTCATCGACCCCATCGTGGGCATCGCGATCGGCATCACCATCCTCGGGGAGTTGCGGCCTGACGTCCACGCCGTGATGGCTATTGCCATGGGTACGGCTGCATCGCTTGCTATCGTGGGGGTAATAGCCCTCTCCCGGCATCATCCCGAAGTCACCAAGCGGAAGAAGGACGCTCGGAAGGTCGCGGGCAGGGCACCCCACTAGCCGACTTTTCGACAGCGGGCCAGGCGCGAACGTGTGCCAGCGCTATATGTGCCAGTGCCAGCCGGCGTGGACAGCCGCAGCTGACCGCGCCGTGACCACCAGGAGCTTTCCACGTGACAATGCCCGATGCCCAGCGCCCACTGACTATCCTGATTGCGGCCGACACCTACCCGCCCCACGTCAACGGAGCAGCCCAGTTCGGCTACCGGCTGGCGAAAGGCATGACGGGCCGCGGACATAACGTCCACGTCCTGGCGTGCCGCCAGGACAAAGGCAAGAGCTTCACGGAGTTCCGCAAGGAAGCCACGGTCCACCGCCTTCGCTCCCACAGCGCCTTCACGCACGAGTATTTCCGGATCTGCTTTCCCTGGGAGATCAAGAAGGAGATCAGTCTCCTTTTCGACAAGGTGCAGCCGGATGTCGTCCACATCCAGAGCCACTACATGATCGGCGAGCACGTGCTGTACGAAGCAGTGAAGCGCGGCATCCGCGTGATCGCCACAAACCACTTCATGCCCGAGAACCTCAATCCGTTCCTGCCCTTTCCCCAATGGTTCAAGGACATCATCGGGAAAATCTCCTGGAAGGACATGGGCAAGGTGATGGGCAAGGCCGACGTCGTGACGACGCCTACGCCGCTGGCTGCCAGGGCCATGCACCAGCACGCCTTCCTGCGGAAGGTCCTGCCGCTTTCCAACGGCATAGACTCCACTGCCTATGAAATCAAGCCGGGCGAGGTGATCGAGCCCCACGCCAACCCGACCGTCCTCTTTGCTGGACGCCTGGCAGAGGAAAAGCACGTTGACGTGCTGATCAAGGCAGTGGCTGCAGTCCCCGCAGACCTGAACGTCCACCTGGAGATCGTCGGCGGAGGCGAAGTGCGTCCTGCCCTGGAATCGCTGGTGGAGCGGCTGGGTCTGCAGGACAGGGTTAAGTTCCTGGGCCTTGCCAGCGATGAGGATCTTCGCCAGGCCTACATCAGGGCGGACATCTTCTGCATGCCGGGGACTGCCGAGCTGCAGTCCCTGGTGACCCTTGAGGCGATGTCCGCGTCCACTCCAGTTTTGCTGGCCGACGCAATGGCCCTGCCACACCTGGTGCGCGACGGCGAGAACGGCTACCTCTTCACTCCGAATGACAGCGCAGACCTTGCGGAGAAACTCACGCGCATTCTGCGGCTGCCGTCGGAGAAGCGCAAGGCGATGGGCGAAGCGAGCCGCTGGATGGTGGAGCCGCACAGCATCCAGGGCACCCTGCAGACCTTCGAAGACCTCTACCGTGGCGCAAGCTATGACGACAAGGTCGTCTAGGAGCGCCTGGTCTAAACCCGTCCGCCAGTTTGCTAGAGTGTTTTTGCCCCGCAGATCACGGGCCCGGTCACCCGGGTGCCCGGAATCTGGGAGGTACTTCAGGTACATGGGGCTATAGCTCAGCTGGTTAGAGCGCGGGACTCATAATCCTAAGGTCCTCGGTTCAAGTCCGAGTAGCCCTACCTG
>JAPSIT010000014.1 GCA_031178585.1 Arthrobacter sp. | reverse complement strand
GTCAGTCCTCATCAAGTACGGCGCTCAGGCGGACCCGGCGCTTTGGTGCCTCTTCCTTCGGGACGGTGCCCACGATGCCGGCGGTGTTGTCCGGCACCTCAAACACAATCAGGGGCTCGCCGACATTAATCTTGTCGCCGGGCCCGCCGTGGATACGCACCACCTTACCCGCCAGCGGGCTTGGCAATTCAACGGCGGATTTCGTGGTTTCCACCTCGACGAGCGGCTGGCTGCGCTCGACCTGGTCGCCGGGGGAGACCAGCCATTCCAGGATGGTCGCCTCAATGAGGCCTTCGCCGAGGTCGGGCAGTGGGAAGGAAACTTCAGCCACGTCGGTACTCCAACACTCGCTGGACGCCGAAAAGTATCCGGTCGATGTTGGGAATGTATTCATCCTCAAGGTCCCCGGACGGATACGGGACGTCGAAGCCCGTCACCCGTTCCACCGGAGCTTTCAGGGTGTCGAAGCAGCCATGCGTGATCAGCTGGGCCACTTCGGCTCCGAGCCCGGACGTCAAAGGCGCTTCATGGATGACGACGGCGCGCCGCGTCTTTTGCACGGACGTCACCAGGGCCCCGGCATCGATGGGTTTGAGCCAGCGCAGGTCCAGTACTTCGACGTCGATGCCGTCCTCGGCCGCCAGATCAGCCACCTGCAGGCACCGGGAGACCATCGCTCCCCACGCAACGAGCGTGAGGTGCCGCCCCTGCCGCATGACCTTGGCCCCGGTGGGGGCGCTGCCGCCGGCGTCGGCGGTATGGAGGTCGACGGCGCCTTTCTGCCAATAGCGTGACTTCGGTTCCATGAAGATCACCGGATCCGGGCGCGCGGCGGAGTACTTGAGCAGGTGGTATGCCTCGTGAGGGGTGGACGGCGAGACGACCTTGAGCCCCGGCACATGCGCGAATAGGGCTTCGAGGCTTTCGCCGTGGTGTTCAGGGGCGCGGATGCCGCCGAAACTCGGCACCCGCAGTGTTACGGGCATCGGCAGCGAGCCCCGGCTGCGGTAGTTCAGCCGTGCGATCTGGCAGACGATCTGGTTGATGGCGGGATAGGCGAAACCGTCGAACTGCACCTCCGGAAGTGGGTGGAAACCTGCCATGGCGAGGCCGGCCGCCAGGCCCAGGACCCCCGACTCGGCCAGCGGCGTGTCGAAGACCCGGTCTGCGCCGTGCTTCGCCTGCAGCCCGTCAGTGACGCGGAAGACGCCGCCCAGCTGTCCGCAGTCCTCGCCGAAAATCACTGCCTTGGGGTTCTCCGCAAGGATCTCGTCGAGGGCGCGGTTCAGGGCCTGCTGCATGGACAGAGTGACTCCGGCTCCGTCCGGGTTGCCCGTCATAGCCGCGCCGTCCTCAAGCATGGCGTCAGACATGTTCTGACTCCTCGCGCCAGTTGGCGGCCTGGGACTGCAATGCGGGCGTTGGTTCCTGGAAGACGAGGTCAAACATTTCACTGCCAGGCCGGGGAGCGAGGGCTTCGAGGCCTTCGCGGACTGTGTCTGCTTCGGCGACGGCGGCGGCACGCGCCTGGGCGAAGAACTCTTCGTCGGCAATCCCGTCGCTGAGCAGCTGCTGCCGGAACCGGTCCAGCGGATCCGCGCCGGCACCGTCGCGTTCCTCGCTGAGCGAGCGGTAGCGCCCGGGATCGTCGGAGGTGGAGTGCGGGCCGCGGCGGTAGGTCATGGCCTCGATCACTACGGGGCCGTTTCCGGAGCGGCAGTGGGCGAAGGCGCGCTGCGTGGCCTGGAGGACGGCGACGACGTCGTTGCCGTCCACCTGCAGCGCGGGAATGCCATAACCGGCTGCACGGGCGGCCACGGAGCCGCCGGCAACCTGCCGCTCGGTGGGAACCGAGATCGCCCAGCCGTTGTTCTGGACGAAGAACACCACGGGCGCCTTCAGCACTGCTGCAAAGTTCATCGCCTCATGGACGTCCCCCTGCGAGGAGGCTCCGTCGCCGAAGTAGGTCATCGCGACGGCGAGCCTGCCGTTGGCGGTGCGGGCAAGCGTCTGGCCGTGGGCCCAGCCCACAGCGTGCAGTACGGAGCCGGCAACGACTGCCTGGATGGGAGCCAGACGCGTTGTTTGCGGATCGTAAAGCCCGCCGTGCCAGCTGGCCTTGTGGGTGGACATGTACTTCACCATGTCCACACCCATGGCGCGGGCCACGCCCATCTCCCGGTACGTGGGGAAGACGAAGTCCCGCGAGGTGTCCACGGCGTACCCGCTGCCCACCTGGGCGGCTTCCTGGCCGAGCTCCGGGGCGTAGCCGGGAATGATGCCCTGGCGCTGCCAGGCAACGGCCGTGACATCGAGCTGGCGGACCGCAGCCATGAGCAAATACAGCTCACGCAGCTGGTCGGGTGTGGGCGGGACGGCAGCGCCGCCGTCGTCCGGAAGGGACAAAGTATCCATGTCTGTGACCCTAGTCACCATGCAGGTGCTGGGCAATCAGCGAAGTGAGGGCCGCTCAGAGTGTCATGACCGCACGGCAGAAGGCCGGCCTTGCTGCACAAAATGTGCGGCCCGGCCGGCCTTCCCGTATCCCTGCCGGTTGCAGTTGCCCTGACTGGGCAGCAGTTGACGCCGTTCTCAGTTGGCGCCGTTCTCAGCGCTGGGAACGGGGCGAGCTGCTGCTTACTTGGGAAGCCGGGCCGTCTCGCCCGGTGCACGCTCGCCCGGTGCTGTCTCGCCCGGTGCAGGCTCGCCCTGCTGCCCGCTTTGAGCGGGCTTGGCTGCAAAGCGTGCCCCGAGGCGGCACGCTGCCGCGATGCCTGCAATGAGCACAAGAGTGCTGACCAGCTGGACGCGGCTGCTCTCAGCACTGAAGCCCACGGCGAAAACCAGTCCCAGCAGCACCAGCCCGAACACCGTGAGGGCCGGGAAACCCTTCATCCGCAGGGGCAGGGGAGAGCCTTCACGGTCTGCACGGCGGCGGAGGATCAGCTGGGAAACGAGGGCCGAGCCCCACACCACCAGGCACGTCGAACCGACCAGCTGGAACAGTGCAGGCAGGATCCGTTCGGGGAACAACAGCTCCAGGACAGTGGCGATAAAACCGAATGCCACGGAGACACCGACGGCGACCATCGGCACCTTGGCGCCGCTCAGTGCCGACAGGAAGCGGGGTGCCTCACGGCGCTGCGAGAGGGAGTACACCATGCGGGAGGCGCCGTACAGGTTGGCGTTGAGTGCGGAAAGAAGCGCGACGACGGCTACCAGGGTTATTGCTGTTGCGGCACCGGGGATGCGGGCGGCGTCCAGGACGCCGGCAAAGGGCGATGCCAGTGCCTCGGAGCTGGCCGGAAGCACTGCGGCGATGACGAACACGGATCCGATGTAGAAGACCAGGATGCGCCAGACCACTGTGCGGATGGCCTGGGCCACGCTGCGTTCCGGGTTCTCGGTCTCTGCGGCGGCGACGCTGACGATTTCTGTACCGCCGAAGGCAAAAATCACCACAAACAGGGCGGTGGCAATGCCGCCGAGGCCGGCGGGAGCAAAATCGCCGGTGATGTTGGCCAGGCCCGGGGAGGATACGCCAGGCAGGACTCCAAGGAGCAGCGCGGCGCCGATGGCCAGGAACGCCACGATTGCAGCGACTTTGAGGATGGCGAACCAGAACTCAAATTCACCGAAGTTCTTTACCCCCGCAAGGTTGATGGCGGTAAACACCACCATGAACGTGAGGGCCAAGGCCCAAACCGGAACCACCGGCCAGACCGAAAACAGCAGCCCCGCAGCACCGAGCGCTTCCGCCGCGATGACCACCACAAGCTGCAGCCACCAGAGCCAGCCCACGGTGGCGCCCGCGGTCTTGCCCATGGCCTTCTCGGCGTAGACGGAGAACGCTCCGCTGTTGGGGTTGGCTGCGGCCATCTCGCCGAGGGCCCACATGACCAGAATGATCAGCGTTCCGGCTACGAGGTAGGAAAGGAGGACTGCCGGGCCGGCGGACTGGACTCCGGCGCCTGAGCCCAGAAAGAGCCCGGCTCCGATGGCGCTGCCCAGGCCCATCATGGTCAGCTGGCGGGGTTTCATGCTGTGGCCGAGTTCTGCTGGCGGACGCTCTGCCGTGGACTTCATTGTCATGCCTGCGTACCTTCTTGGGGTCGATGGAATCAGGGGTCTTTTTGGGACCTTTCGAATTTACCGTCTTGTGGCCGCCGCCACTGCATCCGGCTGTGAGAATATGAGAGCACATTGTGCACAGCAACTGGGAATGGACTTGCAGACTGCTGTTCTGGGTCCCCAACGGCGAGGAAGAGTGATGGCAGTCGACGGCCTGGACGCCAAAATTGTCAGATTCTTTACGGATTCCCCGAAATCCTCGGTGCTCGAGGCTTCACGGGTGCTCAAAATCGCGCGCGCCACAGTTCAGTCCCGGCTGGACCGGATGACCGAGAATGGAGTCATCGGGTCCTGGGTGCCGCAACCGGACCCTTCCGGGTTCGGCTTTCCTGTTGTCGCGTTCTGCTCGCTCACCATCAACCAGGACCTTGGGCACGACGCGGTGGTCGAGGCGCTCGCGGACATTCCCGAGCTGATCGAGATCCACACTGTTTCCGGCGGTTTTGACCTGATGGCCCGCATTGCCGCCCGCTCGAATTCGGACCTGCAGCGCGTACTGGATGCCATGATTGCCACCAAAACCGTGCTTCGCTCGTCGTCGGTGATCGTATTAAACACCCACTTCCAGGGCAGGACGCTGCCCCTGCTGGAGACGGTGGCCGCCCAGGCCCGTCCCTAGCGGCAGGCAGTACCGCTTCCCGAAACATTTTGTTCTTCGCCCGTCCACCCGTAGAATCAGTTCTAGTCATTTTGACTATAACTAACGGGAACGGCCGCCAGGGCCTCCCAGCGACGCAGCGAAGCGGGTGAATACCGTGTACACCACATCAGCGAACGTGGCCGAGCGGCAGACCGCGCCGCCGTCGCTCGCCATCTCCACCGTGATCTTCGCGCTCCGCCCCAGCGAGGCGTCGGGCCGCCCCACGCTGTGGCTCCCGCTGGTGCGCCGCATCCGCGAACCGTACAAAGGCCTGTGGGCGCTTCCCGGCGGTCCGCTGACCCACTCCGAATCGCTGCAGGACGCCGCCTCGCGGAACCTTCGCGAAACTACGGGCCTGACGCCAAGCTACCTCGAACAGCTGTACGCCTTCGGCGGCCTCCACCGTTCACCCACCCAGAGGGTGGTTTCGATTGTGTACTGGGCGCTGGTCCAGCCCACCGAGGCCGCGCTGACCACGGAATCCGAAAATGTCAGGTGGTTCCGGGCGGACAAGCTGGGAGACCTGGCCTTCGACCACAACGCCATCGTTGACTATGCCCTCTGGCGGCTCCGCAACAAGCTCGCTTACGGCTCCATCGCGTACCACTTCCTCGGCGAGTACTTCACGCTCGCCCAGGTCCGGGAGGTTTATGAGGCCGTCCTGGACACGCACTTGGATCCGGCCAACTTCCGGCGCCAGATCAAAGCCACACCGGACATCGAAGAAACCGGTGAATACCTCCAGGGCGGCAAGCACCGCCCGCCCCGCCTCTACCGATACACCGGCCGCCCCGGCCTTGACCCAGATAACAGGAGCACCCCATGAGCAGCGTCAACACGGCAATCCAGCTGATTACGCGTGAGCAGGCCGAGAAAGGCGCGTCCGCCGCAGGCAGCACATGCAGCTCCGCGCTCGCCAGGGGGCCGTGGGACTACGACCTCGCTGAAGCCCTTGCCGGTGTGCCTGCCTACGGCCCGGGCGCATCCAGCGCTGACGTCGCCCCTCCATCGACGCCCCGGCAGGGCCAGCTCCCGGAGGAGTACAAGCTCGCGAGCGATGCCGAGCTCGATGCCCGGATCCTCGCAGCCAAGGCCACACTCGGGGACCGCGCCGTCATCCTGGGGCACTTCTACCAGCGCGACGAGGTGGTGCAGTACGCCGATTTCGTAGGCGATTCCTTCCAGCTGGCCAACGCCGCCCTCACCCGTCCCGACGCCGAGGCCATCGTCTTCTGCGGCGTGCACTTCATGGCTGAGACTGCCGACACCCTTTCGAAGCCGGAGCAGGCAGTCATCCTGCCGAACCTCGCCGCGGGGTGCTCGATGGCCGACATGGCGGACGAGGAGTCAGTGGAGGAGTGCTGGGAGCAACTGGAAGAGATCTTCGGCACCGAACCCGACGCCGACGGCCGGGTTCCGGTCATTCCTGTCACCTACATGAACTCCTCCGCGGCACTGAAGGCTTTCTGCGGCAAGCACGGCGGCATTGTGTGCACGTCCTCCAACGCCAAGACGGTCCTTGAATGGGCCTTCGAACGGGGGCAGCGTGTGCTGTTCTTCCCTGACCAGCACCTGGGCCGCAACACCGCCAAAGCGCTGGGCGTGCCCCTTGAGCAGATGCCCATGTGGAACCCGCGCAAGGAGCTCGGCGGCAACGACGGGCAGGCGCTGCTGGATTCCCGCGTGATCCTGTGGCACGGTTTCTGCTCGGTTCACAAGCGCTTCAGCGTGGCGCAAATTGAGAAGGCCCGTGCTGATTTCCCCGGCGTCAATGTGATCGTCCACCCCGAATGCCCCATGGAAGTGGTGGACGCAGCAGACTCCGCCGGGTCCACGGACTTCATCCAGAAGGCGATCGCCGCTGCAGAAGAACCGACCGTGTTCGCCATCGGTACCGAGATCAACATGGTCAACAGGCTCGCCGCGCAGTACCCGCAGCACACCATCTTCTGCCTCGACCCCGTGATCTGCCCATGCTCCACCATGTACCGGATCCACCCCGGCTACCTGGCCTGGGTGCTGGAGGAGCTCGTTGCCGGCCGAGTGGTCAACCGCATCACCGTTGATGACGCCGTGCAGCAGAACGCCAGGATCGCTCTCGAGCGCATGCTGGCCGCGAAGCCCCAGTGAAACCGCAAGCCGCAGTGTCACTCAAGCTTCAATGACACTCAAACCTAATGACACTCAAGCCCAAATTAACAGCGGCAGGGCCCAATGACACGGGAAAGTGAGGCTCGGATGGTCCAGCCCAACGGAAGCGGCTGCTCCGGCGCCCGACGGCTCATAGTCGTCGGCAGCGGCATTGCCGGTCTGTATGCTGCACTGCTCGCCTCCGAGGCCGGGGCCGACGTCGTGCTGCTGACCAAGGCCGCGCTCGCCGACAGCAATACGTATTACGCCCAGGGCGGCATTTCGGCTGTCCTCGAAGAGCCGGCACCGGGTGACACCGTGGCTGCGCATATCGCTGACACGCTGAAGGCTGGCGGCGGCCACTGCAAACCGGACGCCGTCCGGGTGCTTTGCACTGAAGCACGCCGGGACATCGCGGGGCTGGAACGCTTCGGCGTGCGCTTTGACATGGACGACGACGGCGATCCCGCCTTGGGCCTGGAAGCCGCCCACTCAGCACCGCGCATTTTGCACGCCGGCGGCGACGCCACCGGCGCGGGAATCGCGAACGCCTTGATCTGCGCCGTGCTGGCTGCCCAGGCTTCCGGAAAGATCCGGCTTTTGGGACATGCCCGCACCACTGCGCTCACGCAGTCGGGCGGACGGGTGACGGGCGTGGAGTACCTGCACGACGGCCAGCCGAAAAGTATGCAGGCCGACGCGGTGCTGCTTGCCACCGGCGGCGCCGGGCAGCTTTTCGCCCAGACCACCAACCCTTCTGTGGCCACCGCGGATGGCCTGGCGCTGGCATGGCGTGCGGGCGCCGCCGTGGCGGACCTCGAGTTCTTCCAGTTCCATCCCACGTGCATGATCCGAACCGCTGAAGCGGCAGAGTCCGAGGGTAACCAGGATCCGCTGCTGATTTCCGAAGCGGTCCGGGGCGAGGGTGCCGTCCTGGTGGATGCCCGCGGCCACCGCTTCATGCCGGATTACCATGCAGACGCCGAACTCGCCCCACGGGACGTCGTTTCCCGCTGCATTGCCCTCCACCTGGCAGCACTGGGCGACCCCAACGGCCACGTATACCTCGACGCCCGCGTGATCGAGGACGCCAGGGGAGCCGGCTTCCTGGCGAAGCGTTTCCCCACCATCACGCGCCGGACCGGCGAGGCCGGCGTCGACTGGACCAGGGACCTCGTCCCCGTAGCACCCGCGGCACACTACTGGATGGGCGGCGTCTCCACCGACCTGCACGGCCGCACCACGGTCCCGGGCCTCTATGCAGCCGGCGAAGTCGCCTGCACCGGAGTCCAAGGCGCGAACCGCCTGGCGAGCAACTCCCTCCTTGAAGGACTCGTTTTCGGCCGGCGCGCCGTTGAAGCATTCCTTGGCGATACAACCGCTGGCACGGTGACTATGCCGAGCTGGGAGTTCGACCGGATTCCTGCTCCCGGGCCCATCGAGACCTCCTTCGCCAAACCTGGCCCGTTCTCCAGGGCAGCGCTGCGGCGGCTGATGACTGCCAAAGCCGGCGTGCTTCGTACCGGGGCGCAGCTGCGTGAGGCCGGGGCCGCGCTCGGGGCGTGGGCCGCCGTAGTCCGTCCCGAGAGCGTGCCAGACGTGGAGGATCCGCGGGAGCACGAGGATGCCAACCTCCTGCTGGCCGCCCAGCTTTTGGTCCATGCCGCCCGCGAGCGCCGCATGTCACTGGGTGCGCATTACCGCGGGGACGGCATGCCGGAGGCGCATGCGGCTGGCGCAGGAGCCCTAGAAGCAGGGGCCGTTACAGACACTGACATGAGTTACACCATGAACCGGAAAGCGAGCCTCGTCCATGACTAGCCTGACCCTCCCCGCAGCACCCGTCCGGGACATCCTGGAACGGGCGTTCGCGGAGGACGCCCCGAGCGGCGACATCACCTCGCAGCTGCTGATTCCGGCCGACGCGCGTGCCACGGCCGTGCTGAACGCCCGCGTTCCCGGCGTTTTCAGCGGCGGCACCGTCTTCAGGGATGCCATGTTGCTGGTCGATGCTGACACCGAGGTGGAACTCCTGGTGACAGACGGTGAAGCGTTCGACGCCGGGACCAGCCTCGCGCGGGTCAGCGGACGGGCGCGCAGCGTGCTGCTTGCGGAACGTGTAGGACTGAACCTGGCGCAGCGCATGAGCGCCATCGCCACCCGCACCGCCGAATTCGTCCGGCTCGTGGACGGGACCAAGGCCCGCATCGCGGACACCCGGAAGACAACTCCCGGCCTGCGCGTTTTGGAGCGCTACGCGGTTCGCTGCGGAGGCGGCACCAACCACCGCTACAGCCTCTCGGACGCCGTGCTCGCCAAAGACAACCACCTCGCCGTGATGACCGGAGGCGATCCGGAAAAGCTCACCACCCTGCTGGCCGCCGCGAAAGCCCAGCTTGGGCACACCACACACTTCGAAGTGGAAGTGGACAGCGCCGACCAGATCGAACCCGTCCTGGCCGCCGGCGTGGACACGATCATGCTGGACAACTTTTCCCTGGAGGAATTGCAGGCCGGAGTGCGCCAGGTAGGAGGCCGGGCCGTGGTGGAGGCCAGCGGCAACGTTAACCTCGGAACCGTGGCTGACATTGCAGCGGCGGGCGTGGACGTCATCTCCATCGGCGCCCTGACCCACACCGTCACCGCCCTGGACCTCGGCCTGGACGTCGAGCTGACGGTCAGCTGAGCCAGCCGTGATCTTCCTTGACGCAGCAGCCACCACGCCGGTGCGGCGTGAGGTGCTGGAGGCCATGTGGCCCTTCCTCACCGGCGAGTTCGGCAACCCTTCCAGCCACCACTCGCTGGGCGCTTCCGCCGCAACGGCGCTCGCCGACGCCCGTAAGACTGTTGCCAACGTGCTGGGCTGCAGGCCGGGCGAAGTGACGTTCACCTCCGGTGGCACGGAGGCGGACAACCTTGCGGTCAAGGGCATGGCGCTGGCCCGGCAGGCCGCGGACCCTGCGCTGAACCGCATCGTGATCAGCGCCGTCGAGCATCCTGCCGTGGAGGAGTCCGCCCGCTATCTTGAGCGCTTCCACGGCTTCGCGGTCGACGTGGTGCCGGTGAACCACACCGGGCGGGTGACCGCGGAGGCACTGGCCGCTGTGCTGCGTCCTGAAACGGCGCTGGTCAGCATAATGTACGCCAACAACGAGGTGGGAACCGTCCAGTCCGTGGCTGAACTCGCTGCTGTGGCCCGGGAACAGGGCGTGCCGTTCCACACCGATGCCGTGCAGGCTGCCGGCTGGCTGCCGCTGGATGTGAAGGCCCTCGGCGTCGACGCCCTGAGCATCTCGGGGCACAAGCTCGGCGCGCCGAAGGGCTGCGGCGTGCTGTTCGTCCGGGGCCGGACCCGCGTGGAACCGCTGATGCACGGCGGCGGCCAGGAACGCGGACGCCGGTCCGGCACGGAGAACGTTGCCGGGGCCGTGGGCCTCGCCACCGCGCTCACGCTGGCCCACGCGGACCAGGAACGTCGCGCCGGGACGGTGGTCCGGCTGCGGGACGCCTTCATCACGGCCGTCCTGGAAGGGGTTCCGGGCGCGGTGCTGACAGGGCATCCGGCGGACCGGCTGCCGTCCATCGCTTCCTTCTGCTTCCCGGGCACCAGCGGTGAGTCGGTGCTGCTCGAGCTGGAACGCCAGGGCGTGGTGTGCTCGAGCGGGTCGGCCTGCGCTGCGGGATCGGACTCACCGTCTGCCGTGCTGCTCGCCCTGGGCTTCGAGGGCGCGGTTGCGCAGACCGCCGTCCGCTTCAGCTTCGACACGTCGGTGACCGAAGCGGATCTTGACGCGGCAGCCGCAGCAGTCCAGGCCGCCGTTGGACGTGTCCGGACGCTGGGCCACATGCCGGGCTAGCGTCATAGTCGAGTTAGCGGCTACTCCGGCCGGCCGCGGTGACCGGATTGGTGAGTTCTCCGATTCCCCCCACCCGGCAGGTGACGGTGTCGCCCGGCCGAAGCGCGGCGGTGGAGGCCGGGAATCCAGTGAGGACCAGGTCGCCCGGGTGCAGGGTCATAAAGGACGTCAGGTAGACCAGGATCTCGTCCAGTTTCCAGCCAAGGTCCGCGGTGCTGGCCGACGCCAGTGCGGTTCCGTTGTGGACGATGCCGATGGGCAGCTCCGTCTCGTCCATGCCTGCCACGATCCACGGGCCTGCCGGCGTGAAGGTGTCCTGGCTCTTGGCGCTGATCCACAGGTCATCCGATTTCTGCAGGTCGCGGGCGGTCACGTCGTTGCCGATCGTGAAGCCGAGGACGGCGCTGCGGGCGTTGTCCAGTGTCAGGCCCTTGGCCATGTGTCCGATGACAGCCGCCAGTTCCGCCTCCGGCTCCACGAGGCCCACACCGGCGGCAAGCTCAATGGCCTCGCCCGGCCCGATCACACTCGTGGCCGCCTTGTGGAAGGCCTGGGGCGGGAGGTCGCGGCCGGCCTGCCCGGTGTTATGGGCCATCCCGAGCACGTTCGCGGGAACGCTTGGCGCAAGGAACGTGAACGACTCCTGCCGGACTGTGTCGCCCGGCTCCCACCCCGAACGAGGCGGGCTGCCCGTGTTCGCACGCGAGCCGGGGAACGGGCTGCCGATGACCGTCCACAGAGTCCCGTCCCCGGACGAGAAGCCGGCGTCATCGTTGGCGACAAAGAACTGCTCACCGCCAGGAACGGGCGGGTAGTCCGCCCGAGTGTTCCCCACGGCCTTGGTGTCGGCAGAGTTGTCAGCGGCAGTGGTGTCGGCGGCAGTGTTGTGAGGTGCAGGGGAGAGCGGGCGGACGCGTGCAATCCGCCGGGGAGAAACTGGAGTCATTCAGCCATCGTAGGCAGGTCCCGGCACGGCGTCCCGCAAGGCGGTTGGGCAGTATGCGTCGGGCGTAGTGCTCCGGGCAGGCCTTAGTAAAGTTCGCCGACCGGGATCTCGACGGCGAGACGGTTCTCGGGACCGGCCAGAGGGCAGGCCCATGCTTCGTTGTAGGCGCAGGACGGGTTGTAGGCAAAGTTGAAGTCCAGGACAAAGGGCGCGTCAGGGCCAGACCCGCGGACGCCGTGGAAGGCACCCTTGATGGTGTCCAGCAGGTACCGGCCTGCTCCGTAGCTGCCGCCGGGCCTTCCGGCGGTGGCATCGCGGAAAGGAACAAAGATCCCGCCGCCGTAGCCCATCAGCTTCCACACTGCGAGCTGGCCCATTTCCGGCAGGTCGAACGTGCCAAGCCTGACGAACCTGACCACGCCGTCCGTACCGGTTTCCACTGTCAGCTCACGCCCGGCACCTTCCTTGGTCAGCGGCACCTGAAAGCGGTAGATCGGATCGTAGTCGGCGGTCCTAAGGCCGGCGAAGCTGGCTTTCGCTTCCGGAGTCAGGGCGGATGCCGGATGCGTGGCGAACATCCGGTCCCGTTCCTGCCGCCAGTACGAATGCGCTTCCGCGGGGTTGTCCGCGGCGATTTTGCGGACGTGATCGTACAGGGCGAAGGTCCGCAGCCGCCAGTCAGCGATGTCGACGGCGGACATGCCCGCCAGGGTTTTCTCTGCCGCGTCCTGCTCGTATTCCGCCATGCCCCCAGCCTAGCCCCCTGCCCGGCGGCCGCCTCACCTCCGGCAACACGGCGGCGAAAGCCGCCAACTGGAGGAGAGGCGCGGACTACGCTGGAGACATGACAGGGATGACAGTTTCCCGCGCGGCCGGCGCGACTGCTGCGGCGCTGCTCGCAGCGCTCCTGGCCGGGTGCGGCAGTGACGGCAAGGGTGCCCCGGTTTGGACCGTGGAGCCGAGCGGAGGTGCAGCGAGTCCGGGGGCGACTCCGGGCGCAACCCCGGGAACCGCCGCTCCTTCTGCCACCGCCTCCGGTGGTCCTTCCTCTTCACCCGGGGCAACGGCGTCGGATTGGAAAGTCTTTACCGACCCCGCCAAGAAGGTCCGTTTCGATCTGCCGCGGGAGTGGATAGCCCAGTCCGTTGAACCGGACAAGGGGACGCTTCCCGGAGCGGTGAAAGTGGAGGTCAAAGACGGGGAGGGAACCTATCTGGCCACACTCCAGACCGGGCTGCCGGAGGCCACCCCTTCGGCATGTGCGGCGTCCGCCAAGAAGTCCTACGTGGTGGTCAGCAGCGTCCCGGTGGAACTGCCGCACAGCGGAGGCGAGGGCACCATCTCCCCGCACGTGGTATTCCGGGTCATGCAGGGCTACAGGTTCTTTGGCTCCTACGGAATCACCAACATCGTGGGCGGCGCCGACTCCAAGGCCTGCCAGCTGCAGAATGTGGTCCGTGGACTGGAAGGCACGGGCAACTACTCCTTCAGCGACGTCTCCTCCCTGAAATCCTTCGCTCCCGATGAGAAGGTGGCACCGGCCAAGGCCTTTGACACGCTGGATCAGGCCGCCGACTACGTGAACAAGGGCTCGGAATTCGCGAATGTCCAGCGGATGCTAATGTCTCTGGAGATCAAGAACTAGTCCGCTGCTTTCAGGCCCACCCTGCCGTCCGCAGCCGCGGCTTATTTCCGCTTTCCTCACACCCGGAGAATCATGGAACGCACGGTGGCTGCCCACCTGGTATTCAAGACCGTAGCCGAAACCAAAGTGGCCCTGGCCATTGCCGTCGCCCGCAATCCGGGCTACACGTCCTTCGACGAGACACTGTCCGTCACTGCAGGCGGGGAACAGATCCTGCTGACGGAGTTGTCCGACCACCACGGCGGCAGGTTCCACTACATGGAGTTTGCAGAGCCCACAGAAGTCACGGTGGATTACACAGCCACGGTCGGTGGCTTCGCGGACCCGGATGAGACGTCGCTGATGGAGCTGATCCGGTACGTCCGTCCCAGCCGCTATGCCGAGTCGGACCGGCTGCTTCCCACGTCCTACGCGGAGTTCGGCGGCCTGCAGGGGGAGGAACTGCTCTCCGCCGTGCGCCGATGGGTCAACGGTGAACTCCGCTACGTCAGCGGGTCGTCCCGAGGCACCGACGGTGCCGTGGAAACCCTCCTGAACCGGCGGGGAGTCTGCCGGGACTACGCGCACCTTGCCATCGCCCTGCTGCGGGCGAAGAACGTGCCGGCCCGGCTCGCCGCGGTGTATGCGCCCGGGCTCTCGCCCATGGACTTCCACGCTGTGGCCGAGGCACACATCAATGGCGCCTGGCACGTCATCGACCCCACCGGGTTGGCTCCCCGGGACTCAATGCTCCGGATCACAGCGGGCCGGGACTCCTCCGACACCGCCTTCCTGTCAACCGTGGGCGGGAGCCTGTCACTGAAGGAAATGAAGGTCGTCGCAACGGTCAACGGCGAGCTGCCAACCGAGAACCCGGACAAGCTCGCCGTCATCCGCTAGCGGCAGTGTTCTGCCAGCGCGGCAAGCCCCTGCTAGCGCGGCAGGGACGTGCGCAGCTTTTCGGTCAGCCTCAGCAGCTCGCGCTGTTCTGCTCCGGTCAGAGCCGGGGAGACCAACGCCGCGATGTCCCGGACGTGCTCGCGTCCAATCTGCTTCTGCAGCTCCGCCCCTTCGTCCGTCAGCTTCACCAACACGCCCCGGCCGTCATCCGGTGCCGGCCTCCGCTCCACCAGTCCGCGCTTTGCGAGCCGCTCCACAAGCCTGCTGAGACTGGACTGACTCAGCAGCACGTTGTCGTTCAGCTCGTTCAGGCGCAGCCACCCGGAGGGGCAGCGGGACAGCGTGAACAGCACGTCGTACTCATTTACTGCCAGGTCCTTGAAGGCCGGCCCGGACTGCAGCCGGCGCATCACGGCCACCTGAGCGCGGAACAGCGATTCCCACGTTTCAGCCGCGAGGCGCATCGGCGACTCCGCCGGGGCTGTCCGTGCGGCCATCACGCCTCCCTTGCGTTGGATGTGGCGGACGAACTTGCGGTTTCCACCGACCCTGCAGTTTCTGCTGCAACGGCGGAGGCCAGCTTCGCGGCGACGTGGCCGGCGTGGGTGGGAGGCTCCGGAACATGTGCCGGCTTGCGGGCAGCATACTCCTTGCGCAGCACCGGCAGGACTTCTTCGCCGAACAGGTCAAGCTGCTCGAGGACCGTCTTCAGCGGCAGGCCGGCGTGGTCGATGAGGAACAGCTGGCGCTGGTAGTCGCCGAAGAACTCGCGGAAGGTGAGGGTCTTCTCGATGACTTCCTGCGGGCTGCCCACGGTCAGCGGCGTCTGTGAGGTGAAGTCCTCCAGAGACGGTCCGTGGCCGTAGACCGGAGCGTTGTCGAAGTACGGCCGGAACTCCCGGACCGCGTCCTGGGAGTTCTTCCGCATGAAGAACTGTCCGCCGAGGCCCACAATGGCCTGGTCGGCCTTGCCGTGGCCGTAGTGCTCATAGCGCTCGCGGTAGAGGCCGATGAGCTGCTGGTAGTGCTCCTTGGGCCAGAAGATGTTGTTGGCGAAGAAACCGTCTCCGAAGTAGGCTGCCACCTCCGCGATCTGCGGCGTGCGGATGGAGCCGTGCCACACAAAGGGGGCGACGCCGTCGAGCGGGCGCGGCGTTGAGGTGAAGTTCTGCAGCGGGGTGCGGAACTTGCCGGACCAGTTCACGGTGTCCTCGTCCCAGAGGCGGCGCAGCAGGCTGTAGTTTTCGATCGCCAGCTCCACACCGTCCTGGATGTTCTTGCCGAACCACGGGTAGACAGGCGCCGTGTTGCCCCGGCCCAGGACCAGGTCCACCCGGCCGTCGGCCAGGTGCTGCAGCATGGCGAAGTCCTCGGCGATCTTCACTGGGTCGTTCGTGGTGATCAGCGTGGTCGCCGTGGAGAGGATGATGCGCTCGGTCTGCGCCGCGATGTACGCGAGCGTGGTGGTGGGGGAGGAGGAGAAGAACGGCCGGTTGTGGTGCTCGCCGAGGGCGTAGACGTCCATGCCGATTTCTTCGACCTTCTTGGCGATCGCCACGGAGGCCTTGATGCGCTCGTTCTCTGTGGGTGTCCGGCCCGTGGTGGGGTCGGTGGTGATGTCGCTGACGCTGAATACGCCGATCTGCATGGTGTGCCTTCCGTTTTCCGAACTGTTCCGGGCCTGTAACTACAGTACCGCATCTATATGCATATGCATCTATCGTCAGATAGAACGTCCTGCGCCGATAGTTATTCCCGCCCCCACTGGTGGCACTTCAGGCCGTTCCCAGGGATGGAAACGGCCTGTGCTGCTACCCAGCGGGGGAGGGTGGGGGCGGGAAGCCAGGGGAGGGAAGAGGCCGTGGGCGGGAGGCCGCGGGGACCGGTTACTCCGAGCCGCCGGGGGCGGCGCGGCGGCCGCTGACTTTGGGGATCTTTCCGGTGGTCCAGTCGGCGAACTCGGCATCGACGTCGTCGGCGGGAGCGAAGCCGGGGCGCTCCTTCAGCTCACGGAGCAGTGTCTTCTCCTCACGGCGCCCCTCCACGAGCCGGTACAGCACGGGGACGAGCACCAGCGTCAGGGCGGTGGAGGACACCAAACCGCCAATCACCACGATGGCCAGCGGCTGTGAGATGAACCCGCCTCCGCCCGTGAACCCGAGCGCCATGGGAGTCAGCGCAAACACGGTCGCCAGGGCAGTCATCAGGATGGGGCGGAGGCGCTGCCGGGCGCCATGGGTGATGGCATCGGCAACGCTCATGCCCGGCTGGCCGCCCCGGGGTTTCCGGTACTGGTTGATGAGGTCGATCAGCACGATGGCGTTGGTGACCACGATGCCCACCAGCATCAGCATGCCGATCAGCGACGGCAGCCCCAGCGGGACCCTGGAAACGAGGAGCAGGGCAACGGCGCCGGTGGCCGCAAACGGAACGGAAACCAGCAGGATCAGCGGCTGGATGAGGGACTTGAACGTGGCCACCATAATGACGTACACAATGGCGATGGCGGCCAGCAGCGCCAGCCCCAGCTGCCGGAAAGACTCTGCCTGCTGTGAGGTGGCACCGCCGATTTCAGCCGTAACCCCGGCCGGAAGGTCGACCGAGGCGAGCCGTTTCTGCACCTCGGCGCTTACGGCACCGAGGTTAGATCCCGACGGCGTGACAGAGACCTGTGCTGTGCGCTGGCCATTGCTGGACGTGATGGAGATCGGCACGTCCACCTGCTCGACGGCGGCGAGGCTACCCAGCGGCACCGGCCCTGAGGCGGTCGGCAGGGGGATCGCACGTACGGCGGCTACGCTCATGAAGCGCGTGCCTTCACCGATGCGGACGGGGAAATCGTCCGCTTCGATGCGGACGGTGCCCGCCGGGACGGGACTGATCGTGGAAGCCAGGACGCCCGCCACCTGCTCCTCATTGAGGCCGGCCGCGACGGCCTTGGCCCGGTCCACCTTGACCTGGACCACCGGCTGGCTGGAAGCAAGGTTGGTGGAGACCTCCGTGCTCCCCGGCACTCCGGTCATGGCGCCCACCATGGCGTCACTGGCCGTCCTGAGATCCGCCGGGCTGCCTGCCCTGAGCGTGATATCCACCGTGGATGACGTGCCGAAGCCGCTCTGCTGGGCACCCACGGAAACCTTGCCTGCCCCACTGACCTTGGACAGCTCCGAGCGCACAGTCTCTTGCAGCTTCGCCTGGCTGGTCTTCTCCTCGGTGACCACGGTGAACGTGGAGTTCGAGGCGCCGGAGGAGGTGAGTGCGGTGAAGCCGGCCTGCGCGTTGCCGGAGGTCACCTGGACGTCCTTGATCCCGTCGACCGCGAGCAGGACCTCTTCAAGTTTCTGTGCCGCGGCGCTGGTGTCCTGCAGGCTCGTTCCGGCCGGAAGCTCCTGCTTGACGGTCATGCTGTTCTCCCCGGAGCGGCCCAGCAGGTCAGTGGCCAGCAGCGGGGTCATGGCAGCCGTGCCGCCCAGAACCAGCACGGCGGCGACCAGCGTCAGCGCCGGATGCTTCTGCGTCGCAGTCAGGACGGGCAGGTACCCGCGCTGCAGGACACTGCGCTGCTCCCGTTCATGTGCCTTGGCCTCAAGTTCACGGGCCGGCACCGGGGCTTCCCCTGTACGGCGGGCTTCGGCCGGGGACCTGAGGAACCAGTAGGCCAGGACCGGGACGATCGTCAGGGACACCAGCAGCGAGGAGAGCAGGGCCATGGTGACTGTCAGCGCGAACGGGCGGAACAGCTCGCCGGCGAGCTCGCCCACGAAGGCAATGGGCAGGAAGACAGCCACCGTGGTGAGAGTCGAGGCGGTGATGGCCCCGGCCACCTCGCGGATCGACGTCAGAATGGCCGTGATTTTGGATTCGCCGTAGCTGAGGTGCCGCTTGATGTTCTCGATCACCACGATCGAGTCATCCACCACGCGGCCGATGGCGATGGTGAGCGCACCAAGCGTGAGGATGTTCAATGAATAGCCGGTGGCAGAGAGCCCGATGAAGGTGATCAGCAGGGACAGCGGAATGGATACGGCCGTGACCAGCGTGGACCGGACCGACATCAGGAACACAAGGATGACCGCCACGGCGAATCCCAGTCCCAGCAGGCCTTCGGTGGTGAGGTCCTTGATCGATTTCTCGATGAAGGGCGCCTGGTCGAAGACGGGCGTGAACTTCGCATTCGAGCCCAGCTCCGCCTCCAGCTGCGGAAGGGAATCCTTGACGGCGTGGGAGATGGCGACCGTATCGCCCTCGGGCTTTTTCGTGACCGAGACGGCCAAAGTCTCCTTGCCGTTGGTCCGGGTGATGGAGGTCCTGACGTCATCCTTGATGCTGACGTCAGCCACCGATCCGATCGTGGCGCCTCCCTTGGCACCGCCGAGCGGCAGCGCCTTCACGGTGGCGACGGAATCAACGGGACTGCCGACTTGAAGGGACAGGCTCTTGCCCTTGTCCTCAACGGTTCCGGCCGGGACAAGGTTGCCGTTGTTGGCCAGCGCATTGCGGATCGACTGGATGCCCGCCCCGCTGGAGGCCATCTTGGCTGCATCCGGCAGGATCAGGATGTGCTGGCCGGCGCCGCCCGTGACTTCGGCGCCGCGGACGCCGTCGAGCTTCTGGAGCCTGGGTACGGTCAGCCGCTGCAGGTCGGTGTTCAGCTCGCTGAGCGGTTTATCCGAGGAGACGGCGAGGAACACGATGGGGAAGTCGCTGATGCTGCCCGCGATGGCCTGGGGCTGGACATCCTCGGGGAGCGTCCGCTTGGCGTTGGAGATGGCGCGATCGATCTGGTTGCGGGCACGGTCAAGATCGGCCCCATAAGTGAAGACCATGCTGATCTGGGACACGCCGTTGCGCGAGGTCGACGACGTTGATTCGAGGCCTTCGACGCTGTTCAGCGCTGTCTCCAGCGGGCGGCTGACCTGTTTGTCCACGACTTCCGGCGATGCCCCCGGCATCGACGTGATCACCGTGATCCGCGGGAACTCAATGGAAGGGATGAGTTCCTGCTTCAGCGAAGACATGGTGATCACGCCGAACACCGAGGCGAAGACCGTGATCAGCGCGATCAGCGCTCTGTTGCCGAGGGACAGACTGGCCAGCCGGAACATCGCTTGGTCTCCTGGAGGGTTGACGGAGTGTTTCCCGGGGTGGAGCCTGCCGCAACCCGGCCGGGCCTTAGCGCTGCACGGCGGGTGCCACGTCGAGTTGCAGCGCCTTGGCGGTGGCCTTTTCGATTTCCGCGGCGAGGTCTGGGTTGTCGTTAAGCTTGACACCGTAGCCCGGCATCATTTCCTTGAGTTTGGACTGCCAGCCCTTGAAGTTCTTCGGGAACGATTTCTGCAGGAGCTCAATCATGATGGGCACGGCGGTGGACGCGCCCGGGGAAGCGCCGAGCAGGGCACCGATGGAGCCGTCGCGGGCGGCAATCACCTCGGTGCCGAACTGCAGCACGCCGCCCTTCTTCGGATCCTTCTTGATGATCTGCACACGCTGGCCGGCGGTGATTAGTTCCCAGTCACCGTCCTTGGCTTCAGGGTAGTACTCGCGCAGGGCTTCAACTTTGGCTCCGTGGCGCTTGGCGACCTCCTTGACGAGATAGGCCGTGAGGTCCATGTTGTCCTTCGCGACGGCGAGCATCGGGATGATGTTGCCGGGGCGGATGGACAGCGGAAGGTCCAGCCAGGTGCTGTTCTTCAGGAAGTTGGTGGAGAAACCGGCATACGGGCCGAACAGCAGGGAACGCTTGCCGCCGACGTAGCGGGTGTCCAGGTGCGGAACGGACATGGGCGGCGCCCCAACGGAGGCCTGGCCATAGACTTTCGCGTTGTGCTGGGACGCGAGCGACTGGTCCGTGCACCTGAAGAACTGGCCGGAGACGGGGAATCCGCCGTAGCCCTTGCTCTCCGGGATGCCGGAGGCCTGCAGCAGGTGCAGCGCACCGCCGCCGGCCCCGACGAACACGAACTTGGCGTGGATGCTGCCGCGTTCCCCGGAAGCCGGGTGCTTGAGCGAAAGGTCCCAGCCGCCGTCGGACGCCTTTTTGACGTCCGTGACGTCGTGGCCGTAGTTGATCTCCACACCGTTGTTGCCCAGGTAGGTGGCCAGCTCACGAGTCAGTGCGCCGAAGTCGACGTCGGTGCCCTCCGCCGCGCGTGTCGCGGCAATGCGCTGGTTGCGGTCACGGCCCTTGACGATGAGAGGGGCCCACTTGCCGATCTGGGCGTAGTCCTCGGAGTACTCCATGCTGCGGAACAGCGGGTGCTGCTTGAGCGCCTCGTACCGGGTCTTGAGGAAGTTGGCATTGTCGTCGCCGATCACGAAGCTCATGTGCGGGACGGTGTTAATGAAGCTCTTGGGGGATCCGATCAGGGAGTTGGTCACCAGGTGGGACCAGAACTGGCGGGACAGCTGAAACTGCTCATTGATGTGCAGTGCCTTGGCGGGGTTGACCGAGCCGTCTTTGGCTGCGGGCGAGTAATTAAGCTCACACAGGGCGGCGTGTCCGGTGCCGGCGTTGTTCCAGGGTCCCGAGCTCTCAAGGCCTGCTTCATCGAGGCGCTCGAACAGGGAGATGGTCCAGTTGGGTTCGAGCTGCTTGATGAACGCACCGAGCGTTGCGCTCATGATGCCGCCGCCAATCAGGACGACGTCGGCATGTTGGGTCTTGGAAATGAAGGTCACAATCAGTCTCCGATAGCAGCGGCTCTGGCTGTCACAGAATATCCCGCACCGCCTACTAACTGAAATTGCGCCCTTGCGTCAAGGCCTCAGTTGGACGTTGGTGAAAACTTCGTTTAAGACCGGCGAGGCGGGGTAGCTGATGACGCGGTCCGAAAGGGCCAGGGCCGAGATCGGGAACGCGATGGGGACCGCCGGCACGCTCTCGGCGATCTGGGCATTGATGGTCTGGTACTGGGCGTTGCGTTCGTCGCCCACCGGCAGGCGCCGGGCGCGGTCGATCTTGGAAAACACCTGCGGGTCCTGGTATCCGAACTCCCCGTTCTTCTCACCGAACAGCGGGCCGAGGAAGTTGTCGGCGTCGGAATAGGATCCGTTCCAGCCCAGCAGGTGGAGGGCGTGGTCTCCCGGGGACTGGACCTTCTGCAGGTAGCCGTCGGCCCAGTCGACGGGGACCGGCTTGATGTTCAGGCCCACGGCCGTGAGCTGCCTGCTGATCTCTGCGTAAACCTTCTCGGGTGTGGGAAGGTACGGGCGGGTGACGTTCATGGGGTAGTAGAACTTGAGGGCCTCGCCCTTGTACCCGGCCTCGGCGAGCAGTTCCTTGGCCCTGGCGGGATCGTTGCCGAGCGCCGGGGCATTGTTGTTGAATCCGCTGAGCTTCGGCGGGACGAACTGGGACGCCTGGGCGGTGTTGTCAATAAAGAAGCGGCGGATCAGCGTGTCCTTGTCGATCGCCATTTCGATGGCCTGCCGCACCTTCAGGTCTTCCAGCACCGGCACGGCCTGGTTCATGCCCAGGTACATCACGGAGAAAGGGTCCCGCTGGATGATTTGCATGCCGCGCTTCACCAGTGGATCAAAGGTTCCCACCGTCACGGCGTCGTAGCCGTCGACCTTGCCGTCAAGCAGCGCTTGGAGCCGGGTCTGGGGGTGGCTGTACGCGATGAAGTTGATGGTGGCGATCTCGCCGCGGTCACCCCAGTAGGCCGGGTTGGTCACCAGCGTGACGCCGGTGCTGTTCCAGGCGGAGAAACGGTAGGGGCCCGTGCCCACTGGGTGGCTGGCGTAGGCGGACAGGGCCTGGCTGCCGCGCCGCTGGCTCAGGACATCGGCCCGGCCTGCGGCCAGCGCCTTGGGTGAGGAGAAGGCGAACGCCGGCAGCGTGAGGGCCTGGAGGAATCCGGTGAACCGCTCCGTGAGGTCGATTCTCACGCGCAGCGGCGAGAGTGCCGTGCAGGCCTTGAAGACCGAAAGACCGGGTTCGTCCGAGTGTTCCTTGAAAACAGCCTTGAAAGCGGTACCGGGCGCCTGTTGCCGGAGCGCAGCGGGGAAGTTGAACCAGCGCCTGAAGTTCGTGCAGACGGCGTCCGCGTTGAACGGGGTGCCGTCATGGAATTTCACCCCCGGGCGGAGGGAGAAGGTATAGGAGCGGCCATCCGGGGAGGCGGTCCATTCGGTGGCGAGCAACGGCGTCGGCTCGCCCGTGGTCCGGTCCACACCGACCAGCCCTTCGAGGATCTGCCGGGTGACGCGCTGGGATTCGATGTCGCTGGCCAGGGCAGGATCAAGGCCCAGGGGGTGCGCGGCGGTCCCGAAGTTGAACGTCGCCGTGGGCTTGCGGGCGGCGGCCGTTGTGGTGGCGGGGGCGGCGGACGAGGGCGGCGGGGCTGCTTCTCCCGTGCACGAGGTGAGCGTCAGGCCCAGGAGGGCGGCACCGGTTTTGATGGCGGTGCGTCGCGTCATACTGCTGGGCACTCGTTTATCACCTCTGGGTGCTGGGCTGGACTGCGGCGTGGGACGCTGCGGTCAGCTGGCCCCGCCCTCCAGTCTAAATGACAGGCCGTCCCCGGCGTTGCTAAGCCGTGGCCCGCACTTGAGGTACGGACCACGGCGTCTCCGTGCCGGAGGTGTCCCAGAACTCCCCGGCGGGAGCTTGCAGCGGTGGCTACTTCGGCATCAGCACCGAGTCCACCAAGTAAACGGTGGCGTTGGCCGTCTGGACGCCGCCGCAGATCACGTTTGTGCCGTCGACCTTCAGCGCATCCTTGGTGCCCGTCACGGTGACCGATCCGCCCTGGACCGTCTTGTGGGTGCCGACGATCTTGTCCGGGGTCACCTGGCCGGGAACAACGTGGTAGGTGAGGATCTTGCTCAGCAGGGCATCGTCCTTCTTGAGCGTTTCGATCGTGGCGGCGGGTACCTTTGCGAAGGCGTCATCCACCGGGGCGAAGACCGTGAACTCGCTGCCGTTCAGGGTATCCACGAGATTGACCTTCGGGTTGAGCTTGCCCGAGACGGCCGCGGTGAGTGTCTTCAGGAGCGGGTTGTTGGAAGCAGCAACCGCGACGGGGTCAAGCGCCATGCCCGAGACGGATCCTGCACCGCTGGGGACCTGCTCGGCGTAGGCTGCGCAACCGGGGCCGGCGAGGTTCGCTCCCGGGTCCATTGCCGCAGAGGAGCTTGCCGAGGAGGACGGAGCCGTGCTGGAAGCGGAAGGCTCGGCGGCTGCCGAGGAGGCGGGCGCCGTCGTCGCCGAGCCGCCGCATGCGGTGAGGCTGAGCAGGGCTGCTGCTGCAACGCCTGCGACGCTGAAAGTGGTGCGCTTGAATGACTGCATTGTGATTCTCCTTGTTTGTGCCGATGGCTGCCCTGGGGGAAGCGATCCTCTTCCCGTATATGGGCCTTTTGCGACTGTGGACACCGACCCTTGGTTGGTGTCTCACAGGTCATTCGCCCGCAAGGCCGGGATGGATGGGTGAGTATCCGAAAAATTTTTTTGGGAGGTGTTGGCACTGCCTCGCGCCGCCCGGTTCAGCGTGATTCGCCACGGCGTCCCGCGTACGACGGCTTAAAAAGGAAAGAGTCCCGGACCTGTTGATCCGGGACTCCCTACTGCCTGGAGCTGTCATCCTGGCCGCGACAGCCTCGCCGTCGTCTGGTGCGCAAGGGGGGACTTGAACCCCCACGCCCGAAGGCACAGGAACCTAAATCCTGCGTGTCTGCCAATTTCACCACTCGCGCGGGGTGCCGCCTTTTGGATTCCTGGAACCCGTGGTTTCTAAAAACAGAAATCACGACGGCGGCAGCCAGCAACCATTGTACCGTCAGCAGGCCGATCCATCAGTCAGCCGTGCCTCCCGGCGCTGTGCGTCCGGCCGGCGATGCCTCGCTGTGCGTCCGGCCGGCCGCTTTCGGCGCACGCTGCTTTGGCTTAGCTGGCGGCCTGGTCCAGCTTCAGGTCACGGCGCAGTTTGGCGACGTGGCCTGTGGCGCGGACGTTGTATTGCGCCAGCGCAACGTTGCCGTCGGGATCCACGACGACGGTGGACCGGATCAGGCCCTCATAGGTGCGCCCATAGTTCTTCTTCTCGCCCCAGGCGGCATAGGCCGCGGCAACAGCGTGCGTTTCGTCGGACAGCAGGGGAAAGGTCAGGCCCTCCTTTTCGGCGAAGGACGCAAGCTTTCCGACGGGATCGGGTGAGACCCCCAGCACTTCATAGCCCGCGCTCTGCAGGGATGAAAGGCTGTCCCGGAAGTCGCATGCCTGCGTGGTGCACCCGGGTGTGGCGGCGGCCGGATAGAAGTAGAGGATGGTGTTCCGCCCGCGGTAGTCGCTGAGACTGACATCTGCTCCTGCGGAATTCTTCAATGTGAAGTCCGGGGCCACGTCGCCCGGGTTGAGTCGTTCAGCCAAAGTATTCTCCTTGTTTTCATGGGGGTAATTTCAGCTTAGTAAGGCCGCTGCGCAGTGACGAATCCACACTTGGCTATACTTGGTGCTATGCCTGATATGGATCGCTGGCCCACTGGGCGCCTCTTGTCCACGGCGGCACGTCTCGTTGAACATTCCTGGAATGAAAAACTGGGGGCCATTGGCCTGACCCATGCCGGTGTCATCGCCATCGAAGTTCTCTACAACAACGGCCCCATGACGCAGGCTCAATTGGCGCAGTTGGTTCGTGTCCAGGCACAAACCATGGGCAAGACCCTAAGTCGCCTTGAGGCCCATGGCCACATTGTGCGCCAGCGGAGCACGTCCGACCGCCGCAGCCATGTGGTCTCGTTGACCGAGCGCGGCACTGAGGCCGTTACTGCTGCCGCAGATATGGAGCGGTCCGTGCTTGCCGCTGCCTCCATTGATCCGGACGTCCTCCGCCAGGAGCTCCAGGCCGTTGTCCGCGAACTGGCCACGCGGTTTGCCTCGCCGGAAACCAGCGCGATTGTGTCCAGTGCTGACTCAGGCCTTGCCGTCGAGGCCCGCTCGTTCGAGTAAGGCTCTCCGGACCGGGCTGGTCTTGGCGCCGCTTTACTGGTTGCGTTCCATTACTGGCCGCGCTGCATATCAGAGGCCGGGCAACGTGGGCGGTTCTTCCGTAATGGATGAAGCATCATCCGGAACCACCAGATCCATCATGCTGACCACCGGCTCTTCGCCCATTGCAATAAGCAGCTCATTGATCGATATCTGCCCGGTCAACTCTCCGGTGTGTTCCTCACCCATATCAAGAAGATATGCGCTGCCGGCTCCCCAGACCGGGAAGGACACGCAGCAGCCGGATTCGGCCCCGGCGGAGCACGGCTTTGCCGGCACCGGGTTCTGGCGCGCCGGTGAAGACTGTCCGCCGGATCCGGGGCGCGTCGGAGGGAATGCGTTCCGGACCCGGCACTTCTGAAGTGACGGTTCGCGGCTACCATCAGCTTCAGGGACTCCATCAGTCTGCAACCCCCACACTGTGAAACGCCGGGGTTACCTGATGGCAGGCCGGGCATGCCGCCCCCGGAATGAGGGGTAAGGCGCCGGCGTCCCATGGTTTTTACAAGGTTCAGCCCCTGCGCCGCGGAAACACGAAGGTCATCGGTGCCCGTCCAGGCCTTCGCGGCCTAATGCGGACTGACTGCTGAACACCTTCTATGTGCCGCAGCAGGTCCGCCGCGCACGCTGGCTCGTCGTCGATGTCGACCTCGTACGCGGCCGAGAGATAGTCGATGAGGGCATGGGCGACAAGGCGCAGCCCGGCGAACCGTTCGGGGTGGCTTACACGCTGTAGGAGTCGGTGGCGGGGCCGTCCTCATCCCAGCGGTGGCCGTAAGGGATAAGAGTCCCGCCAGGGGAGCGGTAGATGGATTCGGGTATGGCAGGACGCACGTATACGCGTTCACCCGGTCCGGGCGGAACCGCCCCCGTTCCTGCATCGTCTGCCCCCATGCCGCCATCCTAGTCCTGGGCCAACACATGCTCCCGCAGGATCAGTTCATCTCCTAGTGTGGGTGGCATGACGGGGAAAAGTGCTGACATGAGCTGCGGCTGGGCAGAAGTACCGGGCGCGCACATCTACTGGGAGGCCTCCGGGAACCGGTTAGGGGTTCCTGTGCTGTTCCTTCACGGCGGGCCCGGCGGATCGCTGGGCAAGGGAGGCTACCGCCGGAGACATGACCCTTCGCATTTCTGGACCATCGGTCTTGACCAACGTGGTTGCGGCCGCAGCACACCGGCTGTACAGGACGACCTCGATCGCTTGTCCGCGAATACCACGCAGACACTGATTGAAGACATCGAAGCCGTGCGCCGGCACCTCGGCATAGAACAGTGGATAGTCACCGGCGCCTCGTGGGGCAGTACCCTCGCACTGGCATACTCGCTGGAATATCCCCACCGTGTCCTGGGAATTTCCCTGGTGGCCGTGACAACAAGCAGTCGTGAAGAGGTCCAGTGGATCACAAAGGGCGTGGGGAGGATCTTCCCGGAAGCATGGAATGACTTCTCGGAAGCTGCCAATTGCAGACCCGGTGAACGCCCGATTGATGCTTATGCCCGCCGCCTGGCTGGCGACGACCGGGATGACGCCCGAGCAGCAGCACTGCAGTGGGACCGCTGGGAATCAACCCACATGACCCTTGACCCCCTATGGCAGCCGGGGCCCATGTTCGATGACGAACGCGAGCGGATGACGTTTGCAATTTTGGCGACGCATTACTGGTCCAACGACGGTTTCCTCCGGGACGGACTGGAAATTATGTCCCGGGTCCACGAACTCGCTGGGATTCCGGGATATCTCATCCACGGACGTAGAGACATTAGCAGCCCGTCCATTACGGCCTGGAAGCTGCATCAGCGCTGGACCGGCAGTCAGCTCCTCATCATCGAGAACGAAGGGCACGGTGGACCCGAGTCCATGGCCACCCTCACCCGCTCCGTGGCGGAGATGGCTGCTCAACTATAGGAACGGGATCCGGGCGCCCGTCAGCCGGGACGGGAAGCGATGGAACGTGCAGACGGTTCCGTCGGGGGGGTCGGGTAGTCGCGGCGCCGATGCTGACCCCGGCCACATGCACGGTGGTCGCGACATGCCATGGGCTGAGCACGACTCTGACAACGCAAAAGGCCCTGACCGAACGTTTCCGTTGGTCAGGGCCTTCTCTGTGGTGCACCCCCCGGGACTTGAACCCGGAACCCATTGATTAAGAGTCAATTGCTCTGCCAATTGAGCTAGAGGTGCAGCTGCTGTTTCGTTCATCCGCGGGCTTTTGATTCCCTCGTTGACCTCCGCAACGACATGAAACTCTACACGAACTTTTCGCTGGTGTGAAATCGGGGCCGCGGTGGCCCGTGGATTCAGCCGGATAGACTCAGAATCAGCACGGAATCAGGGTTTTGGTTATTGGTAAGGGCCCAAAGTTCCCCGTTCGGAGCCAGGGAAACGCTCCTGATCCGGCCATACTGACCTGTGAAATAGCCCACAGGAGTACCGGCATTTTCGCCATCAAGCGGCACGCTCCAGACGCGCCGCCCGCGGAGGGCGCCGAGGAAGGCCGTGGAACCGACGATTTCCATACCGCTCGGCGATGATTCCGCGGTTGAAGGCCACACCACTTTGGCGTCGATGAACCCCTCACGGCCGGGTGCGCCGGTGACTTCAGGCCAGCCGTAGTTCCCGCCCGCCTGGATCAGGTTGAGTTCGTCGTTGACCTCCGGGCCGAATTCACTCGCCCAAAGCCGGCCGGCGCTGTCCCACGCGAGGCCCTGGACATTGCGGTGGCCCAGGCTGTAGACGGGATTGCCGGGGAAGGGATTGCCCGGCGCAGGCTTCCCGTCCTTGGTTAGCCGGAGGATTTTGCCGCCCAGGGCGTTCCGGTCCTGGGGCTGTTCGCGGCGCTGCGAGTCACCGGTCCCCACGTAGAGGAAGCCGTCCGGGCCGAAGCGGATCCTGCCGCCGTTGTGTGTGGACGCCTTGGAGATCCCGGAGAAGATGATCTCGGGCGACCCCAGCCGGAGGCCGCTCTCGGATCCTGTTCCGGCTTCTTCGAGCCGAAGGCGGGCGATCCTGTTGTCCTCGGCCGCAGTGTAGTAGGCGTACAGGAATCTGTCGGTGGCGTAGTCGGGGGACAGGGCCAAGCCCATGAGCCCGCCTTCACCGCCGGGAACCACATTCGGAACGCTGCCGATGGTGCTGTTCCTGCCGTTCCGCACGGACTTGAGGAGGGCGCTGTCCCGTTCGCTGATCACGGCCGTACCGTCCGGAAGGAACACCGTTGACCACGGCAGTTGCAGCCCTTCAATAGTCGTGCGGACCTTGGGCTCACCTGCGGCAGCAGGAGCAGTGGAGGACGTGTGGCGCGGGCTTCCACCGGGCGCAGGGGTCGAAGCGGAAGGCGTAGGCGTGCTGGGGCGGGCGCTGGGGACGTCGGTTCCACCGCCGGTGACGGCGGTCGGGTCGGCGTTGCCGTTGGTGCCCGTGCAGCCAGCCAGCACAAGCACCAGCGTAAGGCCCGCTGCACACGTACGTGCGAGTGCAGAACGCCGCCAGCAATCAACGTTTCCGTTGGGGGACCCGTTTCCCATGCTCCTGCTCCATCATTGATCCGCCGGGGCAGGATGCTGCCCCGCAGCCGTGACTCTCAGCGCCTGGTGCGGCGTGGAGCGCGGAAACCCGCAGCTTCCGCATGCGCAGCGGAGAGGAACCAGACTTCCGCGCGGGCATCGGCATAACCCGGATTGTCCTCGTCGTAGTAGGTCATTGACCCTGTTTCAGCCTTGACCGTGTAGCCGTCGGGGCCGCTGCCGTCGGCTGCCGGCGCAGCGGAACCGTCACCGTAGGGCTGGCCGGCCATTGCGTCAACGGCCGGCTGACTGCCGTCATGGCCGCCGAAAGCCGGCTGTTCACCTCCGACAGCGGTCTCCTGGTGGCCGACCGGCTCTGCGTCATGACTGGCCCCTTCCTCGGTGGCCGCGGACGACTGCATCCGCTGCCGGGTTTCTGCGTCAGCGTCAAGAGCCTCTGCAGCCGCGGACTCGGCGCCGGGCAAAGTGGGGGCGTGGGCGTCGGTGTACTCGGCGTGGTGCACGGGCGCCGCAGGTGTGGCCCCGCCGGCCGAAGGAGCGGCCGTGGCGGCGGACGGGAAAGGCTCGGCCGGCCGGCTCGCGGCGGCCGGCCCCGTCCCCGTGTGGTGTTCAGCTCCGGTCTCGGACCACTGCGTCTCCCACTCTGCTTTGTCTTCCTCGTCATCCCAGTCGTCCACGTCGCCGCTCGAAGGGCCTGGTGTGCCGGCAGCGGGACGCGGGGTGGCGGCGTCCCAGGATTCGATGTCCGGCTCCTGATCCTCCGGGTTAATCTGGCGGGCTGCGGACGATCCTTGCCGGGCCGGGGCTTCCCCTGCCAGGGGCCCGTGCTGCCGGTCAGCTGTGCCTGATCCGGAGGGGAAGGCTGCGTTTGGTCCCGCCACGGCGGCTGCATCGGACCGGGAGGGGGCATTTGATTCTGTTTCCGATGGGGGAGTGGAGGTGACCTGGCCCGTTCCGGCCGCATCGCGGGTTCCTGCTGTTTTGCCCGAATTGCGATTCAAGAGCCACCAGACGACCGCAATGATCACTACGATGACGATGACCCAGATAATCCACTCCATAGCAAAGCCCTTCTGTCGAAAACACGAGGTTGCCGTTGCTTGACGTTACGTCGGTGTCAACAGGGCTGTCTAGGCTTGTCAACGCGGTGCGGTTTCACTATATGAGACGAAAGTCCAGCATTTGAACGGATTTTTTACCGGAATTGGATCAGAAGGGCCCCTTCCGGTCGTTGGGAGCCTTTCAGGAGTCATAGACTTTGACCCATGAGTGACGACACCCTGATCGCAACCGATAACAAGCCTGACATCAAGCCCCGGAGCCGGATTGTCACTGACGGCATTCACGCAGCTCCGGCGCGTGGAATGTTCCGGGCCGTCGGCATGGGCGATGACGACTTCGCCAAGCCCCAGATCGGCGTCGCGAGTTCCTGGAACGAAATCACCCCCTGCAACCTGTCCCTGAACCGGCTGGCCCAGGGGGCCAAGGAAGGCGTGCACGCCGGCGGCGGGTTCCCGATGCAGTTCGGCACCATCTCCGTTTCCGACGGCATCTCGATGGGCCACGAGGGCATGCACTTTTCCCTGGTCTCGCGCGAAGTCATCGCCGACTCCGTCGAAACCGTCATGCAGGCCGAGCGCATCGACGGCTCCGTGCTGCTGGCCGGCTGCGACAAGTCCCTCCCGGGCATGCTCATGGCCGCCGCGCGCCTCGACCTCGCGAGCGTGTTCCTGTACGCCGGGTCCATCATGCCCGGCTGGGTCAAGCTGGAGGACGGTTCCGAAAAGGAAGTCACCCTCATCGACGCGTTCGAGGCCGTCGGTGCCTGCGCGGCCGGCAAGATGAGCATGGAGGACCTCACCCGCATCGAGAAGGCCATCTGTCCCGGCGAAGGCGCCTGTGGCGGCATGTACACCGCCAACACCATGGCCTGCATCGGTGAGGCCCTGGGCATGTCCCTGCCTGGCTCTGCGGCTCCGCCCTCGGCGGACCGACGCCGTGACGAATTCGCGCGTAAGTCCGGCCAAGCGGTGGTCAACCTGCTTCGCGAGGGCATCACTGCCCGCGACATCATGACCAAGAAGGCCTTCGAGAACGCGATCGCCGTCACCATGGCCTTCGGCGGATCCACCAACGCTGTCCTGCACCTGCTGGCCATCGCCCGTGAGGCAGAGGTCGAGCTGACCCTGGACGACTTCAACCGGATCGGCGACAAGATCCCGCACCTGGGTGACCTGAAGCCGTTCGGCCGGTACGTCATGACCGACGTCGACAAGATCGGCGGCGTGCCGGTGATCATGAAGGCGCTGCTCGACGCCGGCCTGCTGCACGGCGACTGCCTCACCGTCACGGGCAAGACCGTCGCGGAAAACCTCGAGGCCATCAACCCGCCGGACGTCGACGGCAAGATCCTCCGCGCGCTGGACAACCCGATCCACAAGACCGGCGGCATCACCATCCTGCACGGCTCCATGGCTCCTGAGGGTGCCGTCGTGAAGACCGCCGGCTTCGACGCTGAGGTGTTCGAAGGCACCGCGAGGGTGTTCGAGCGGGAACAGGGCGCCCTGGACGCGCTGGACAACGGCGCCATTCACAAGGGCGACGTCGTGGTAATCCGGTACGAAGGCCCCAAGGGCGGACCGGGCATGCGCGAGATGCTCGCCATCACCGGTGCCATCAAGGGTGCCGGCCTGGGCAAGGATGTCCTGTTGCTCACCGATGGCCGCTTCTCCGGCGGGACTACCGGCCTCTGCATCGGCCACGTCGCCCCCGAGGCGGTCGACGGCGGCCCCATCGCCTTCGTCAAGGACGGCGACCGGATCCGCGTAGACATCGCCGCCCGCAGCTTCGACCTGCTCGTTGACGACGCAGAACTCGAAGCCCGCAAGGAAGGCTGGGAACCCCTCCCGGCCAAGTTCACCAAGGGCGTCCTGGCCAAGTACGCCAAGCTCGTGCACAGCGCCTCCACCGGCGCCTACTGCGGGTAACGAACTCCCTAAAGCGCTACCGCTCAGGCGGCAGGGCTAACACAAGGAAGCTCCGAGTGGCCCCGAGCGAACGGCGTCCGCGCCGCTCGCCCGGGGCAGGAGCCTTCCGGGTTCCGCGTGCAACAGGCGGATGCAGTGTGATCCACAGGAAAGGATCACAGAGTGGACAACGCTGTCCACATGGTGAGATCGCGAGTCGCTTCGTTGACACGCTATCCACCAGAGGGAAAACTGAACGCATGATCTCCTTCGTTACCGTCGGCGCCACCGTGGGCACTGTCGTACTTACCAAGCGCGTGGCTCCTTAGCCCGACTGGTAACGAACTGTCACGCGCAACCCCTCGAAAAGCCGCCAGGCTGAGGGGTTTTTTTATTTTCCGGCGAGGCAGCACGTTCAGTTAGATTCAGCACCGCCCAATTCAAGATCCAATAAGGAAGAGTTCGATGAGCAAAGGATCGCCCATCAGCCCCTCGCTGATGGCTACAAAGTCCGCTGGAGCCAAGGCTCCGGAACGCGTCGACAAGCCGGCAGAATCCGGCGTCGACACTGCTGCGACCGCCTCTCCTGTCCTTGGGCCGAACAACGTTGTACCCCCAACGGTGATGACCGGCTCGCAAGCTATTGTCCGCTCGCTCGAAGAACTCGGCGTCGACGATATTTTCGGTTTGCCCGGTGGCGCGAT
>JAPSIT010000013.1 GCA_031178585.1 Arthrobacter sp. | reverse complement strand
GCGTGCAGGGTGCCGTCGCGGCCAAACAAATTCTTAAATGGCAGGGAGTCCTGCCCAACTCGATTGTCCGCTTGCCCCTCGTGGAGCCGGACGAAGCCGAGATCGAAACCATCCGCGGGGATTTGGCAGAAGGAGGGCTGGTCTTTTCCTGACGGACTGAGACCGGCACTCTTCCGCCTGGAAAGAAGTGCAATATGACCCAACTAGCCCTACCCGGCCTCGTCACGCCTCCCCGCCTTGCGGACGGCACCCTCAGGATCGTTCCGCTTGGCGGGCTGGGCGAGATCGGCCGCAACATGGCTGTCTTCGAAATCGACGGAAAGTTGCTGATCGTTGACTGCGGTGTCCTCTTCCCCGAGGAGACCCAGCCCGGAGTGGACCTGATCCTGCCCGATTTCTCCTACATTGAGGACCGGCTGGATGACGTCGTGGCCGTAGTGCTCACGCACGGCCACGAGGACCACATCGGCGCCGTACCCTACCTCCTCCGTCTCCGCGCCGACATCCCGCTGGTGGGGTCACAGCTGACACTGGCCCTTATCGAAGCGAAGCTCCAGGAGCACCGCATCCGGCCCTACACCCTGACGGTGACCGAGGGACAGGTGGAGCAGTTCGGCCCGTTCCAGTGCGAGTTCGTCGCCGTCAACCACTCCATTCCGGATGCGCTGGCCGTCTTCCTCCGCACCGCCGGCGGCACCGTGCTGCACACGGGCGACTTCAAAATGGACCAGCTGCCGCTGGACGGGAGGATTACCGACCTGCGGCACTTCGCCAAGCTCGGCGAAGAAGGCGTGGACCTCTTTATGTCCGACTCGACAAACGCCGATGTCCCCGGATTCACCACCGCCGAGAAAGAGATCGGCCCTACCCTGGAGCGGCTCTTCGCGCAGGCCCAAAAGCGCATCATCGTGGCTTCCTTCTCTTCCCACGTCCACCGCGTACAGCAGGTCCTGGACGCCGCAGCCAAGCATGGCCGCAACGTGGCGTTCGTGGGACGCTCCATGGTCAGGAACATGGCCATCGCCGAAAAGCTCGGCTACCTGGACGTGCCGGACGGCATCGTCGTTGACCTTAAAAACATCGACACCCTCCCGGACAACAAGGTGGTGCTGATGTCCACCGGGTCGCAGGGCGAACCCATGGCCGCGCTGTCCCGCATGGCCAACGGCGACCACCGTGTGGTGGTGGGCCAGGGTGACACCGTGATCCTCGCCTCCAGCCTCATCCCTGGCAACGAGAACGCGGTGTTCCGCATCATCAACGGCCTGCTGAAGCTCGGCGCCGATGTCATCCACAAGGGCAACGCCAAGGTCCACGTTTCGGGCCACGCCGCGGCCGGTGAGCTGCTCTATTGCTACAACATCCTCGAACCGCTCAACGCCATGCCCGTCCACGGCGAAACCCGTCACCTGATTGCCAACGGAAGGATCGCCGAGGAATCCGGTGTGCCGGCTGCCAGCGTCCTCCTGGCGGACAACGGCACGGTCGTTGACCTCAAGGACCACCGGGCCGACGTCGTAGGCCAGATCGAAGTCGGCTTCGTCTACGTGGACGGCTCCAGCGTCGGTGAAATCACTGACGCCGACCTCAAGGACCGGCGTGTCCTGGGCGATGAAGGGTTCATTTCCATCATCACGGTCATCAACCGGGCCACCGGCAAGGTCGTGTCTGGGCCGGAAATCCACGCCAGGGGAGTGGCAGAGGACGACTCAGTCTTCGATGACATCATTCCCAAGATCAACACCGCCCTGGAAGAGGCAGTGCTCAGCAACGCGGACCACACCACGCACCAGCTGCAGCAGGTTGTCCGCCGGGTCATCGGGACCTGGGTCAACCGCAAACTTCGGCGCCGCCCGATGATCATTCCGGTGGTCCTCGAAGCGTAGGCCCCCGGGGGCAGGCGAACACAGAGCCCTAAGGCCCGGAAATCCGCGGGATTAGGCGCGGGGTGGAGTACCGTGGCACATATGGCCACACGTACTTCCTCCGCGCCAAAACGTACGCCCAGCACCAAATCGGGCACGTCATCAGGCCGCGCCGGTGCAACGGCCTCCAAGTCGGGACGTTCGGGATCGACCGGCCAGGCCGCACGCACACGCCAGATGGCCGCCGTCGAACCCCGCCAGCCCTGGCTCCTGCGGATTCTGGGCGGGGCCTGGCTTGCCGTCGGCCACCTGGTGGGCGGGGGAGTGCGCCGCATCGGCCACGATGTCAGCGACCTGGCGCCCGAAGAGCGCCGGGACGGTGCCGCGCTGTTCAACCTCGCGCTGGCCGTGTTTATTGCGACCTTCGCATGGTGGGGCTTCCGGGGCTGGTTCCCCGACGCGGTGTACGCCGTGGTCAACGGGACGTTCGGGTGGATGTCGCTGGTGCTGCCGCTGATGCTGTTCATCTGCGCTGTGCGGTTGTTTCGCCGGCCTGCCGACGGCCGCGGCAACAACCGCGTGGGGATCGGCTTCCTCATCATGACCCTCGCAGGCTGCGGACTGGCCCACATCATCGGCGGCCAGCCCACTGTCGCCCAGGGTTTCGACGGCCTCCGCCAGGCAGGAGGCATGCTGGGTTTCCTGGCCGCATCGCCCCTTGCCGCCATCCACGCCGCCGTGCCCGTGGCCTTGTATGGACTGCTGGCCTTCGTGTCGCTTCTCATCGTCACGGCCACACCCTTCACGGCCATCCCGCGGCGCCTGCGCGCCGCCTATGAGCACCTCATGGGCATTGACCTGCAGGAACACGACACGGACAGCCACGACCGCAGCTACCTTGACGAAAACAGCGCCCCGGCAGCCCCGAAGAAGAAGCGCAAGCGCCTCTTCGGCAAGGAGCGGGACGCCGACCCTCGCCTCGAGGGCTACGTCGGTGACGAGGCTTTCGAGCATGCGGTCATTGACGACGACGAACCCGCTTCGTCGGGCAACGGCGCCTCAGCTGTGGCCCCGGGAGTCCGCCGCCCCACCCAGGCGGAGATCGCCGTCGAGAAGATCAAGGCCGCCCAGGGACTTGGAACCAAGGGGGCGGACGCCCACGGTGAGAACGCCACGGAGGCCATTCCGCTCGTGACGTCAGGCATGAACGCGCCCGGCGCAGCACCGGGTATGAACGCGGGTGCGGCCGTTCACGTGCCGTCCAAGCCGGTGGCGCCCCCGCCGCCGCCCACGCCGATCCCGCAGCGCACGGAGCAGCTTTCGCTGGCCGGCGACGTCACCTACACCCTGCCGTCGTCGGACATGCTGACCCCGGGGTCCATCCCGAAGGAGCGGACGGAAGCCAACGACGCCGTCGTTGCCGCCCTGACGGATACGCTCACCCAGTTCAACGTGGACGCCACCGTGACCGGGTTCAGCCGTGGTCCCACCGTCACGCGCTACGAAATTGAGCTCGCGCCCGGAACCAAGGTCGAGCGCGTAACGGCGTTGTCCAAAAACATCTCCTACGCCGTCGCCAGTTCGGATGTGCGCATCCTGAGCCCCATCCCGGGCAAGTCCGCCATCGGCATCGAAATCCCCAACACCGACCGCGAAACCGTGTCGCTGGGCGATGTCCTCCGGAGCCAGAACGCCCGGCGCACCGACCACCCCATGGTCATGGGCGTCGGCAAGGACGTGGAAGGCGGGTACGTCGTCGCCAACCTGGCGAAGATGCCCCACCTCCTGGTGGCCGGTGCCACCGGCGCCGGTAAGTCGTCCTTCGTCAACTCCATGATCACGTCCCTGCTCATGCGTGCCACTCCTGACGAGGTCCGCATGGTCATGGTGGACCCCAAACGCGTGGAACTGACCGCCTACGAGGGCGTGCCGCACCTCATTACGCCGATCATCACAAACCCGAAGAAGGCGGCCGAGGCGCTGCAGTGGGTGGTCCGGGAAATGGACGCCCGCTACGACGACCTGGCCAATTACGGCTTCAAGCACATCGATGACTTCAACAAAGCAGTCCGCGCCGGAAAGGTCCATCCCCCGGTTGATTCCAAGCGCGTGATCCGGCCCTACCCCTATCTCCTGGTGATCGTGGACGAGCTCGCCGACCTCATGATGGTGGCCCCGCGCGACGTCGAAGACTCCATCGTCCGGATCACGCAGCTGGCCCGCGCCGCCGGCATCCACTTGGTCCTGGCCACCCAGCGGCCGTCCGTGGATGTCGTCACCGGCCTCATTAAGGCGAACGTGCCGTCCCGGATGGCGTTTGCGACCTCCTCCGTGACCGACTCGCGCGTGGTCCTCGACCAGCCAGGCGCCGAAAAGCTGATCGGGCAGGGCGACGCCCTCTTCCTGCCCATGGGCGCCTCCAAAGCCATGCGTGTGCAGGGGGCCTGGGTGACGGAGTCTGAAATCCACAACGTGGTGGAGCACGTCAAGGGCCAGCTCCAAGCTGAGTACCGGGACGACGTCGCCGCAGATGCCCCCAAGAAGCAGATCGACGACGACATCGGAGACGATCTCGAGGTGCTGCTGCAGGCCACTGAACTTGTGGTCACCACACAGTTCGGCTCCACATCGATGCTGCAGCGCAAGCTGCGGGTCGGATTCGCCAAGGCCGGCCGCCTCATGGACCTCCTTGAGTCCAGGGGCGTGGTGGGCCCGTCCGAGGGATCAAAGGCACGCGACGTCCTGGTCAAGCCGGACGACCTCGCCGCCGTGCTGGCCGCCATGAAGGGCCAGGAAGCCCCGGCAGCGCCCGATTCGCAGACTGCCGCACTGAGCGACAACGCCAACGCCAACATAGCGCAGGGCGGCTATGCCGAGGACCTGGTTGCCGCCGACCTGGACAACCGCACGCAAAACATTGAGTACTACGACGGCGCCGACGGCCCGGGCGATGACGGCGACGGCTCCGAAGACGCCTGGTCCCTCACGGGCCGGTAGCCCTGGAGAGGGAGCCGGAACGGTAGTTCGGGAGCGGGCAGCCAGGGGGCGGGCAGCCCGGAAGACGGTAGCCTTGGAAGGTGACTAGCACCGAAGCGACCGCGGCCGGCTCCAACAGCTCCGGGATCTGGAATCTGCCCAACATCCTCACGATGCTCCGCATCGTGCTGGTGCCGTTCTTCGTGTGGTTCCTCCTGGCGGACGCGCCGGGGCTCAGCAGCGAGTCCGGGCCCTGGCGGTGGGCTGCCGTCGCGGCGTTCGCCGTCGCCATCTACACGGACAAGCTCGACGGCGACATCGCCCGCAGCCGCGGACTGGTCACCGATTTCGGCAAGATCGCCGATCCCATTGCCGACAAACTGCTGACCGGCTCCGCGCTGGTCATGCTCTCGGTCCTGAACGAACTGCCCTGGTGGATCACGGTGGTCATCCTCGTCCGCGAATGGGGCATCACCGCGCTGCGGTTCTTCGTCATCCGCTACGGCGTCATTCCGGCGTCCCGCGGAGGAAAACTCAAGACCGTGGTGCAGACAGCCGCGATCTTCCTGTACCTGCTCCCGCTGTCCGCCATCGCGCCCTGGCTGGTCTGGGTGGCCCTCGCCGTCATGCTGGTCGCCGTGCTCATCACGGTGTGGACCGGCGTCGAGTACGTCATCGAGGCACTCAAAGTCCGCTCCCAAGGGCTGCGCCGGCGGGCAGAGGAACAGCAGCGGCCGGACACCCGGGAGGGGGAGGCATGAGCAACCTTCACAGACTTGCCGGCGAAACCGTGGCAGCGGCGGCAGGGCGCGGCATCACCATAGCCACCGCAGAATCCCTGACTGCGGGCATGGTCAGCGCCATCCTTGCTGACACCCCAGGCGCCTCAGCGATGCTGCGCGGCGGCGTCGTTTCATACAGTAATTCTGTCAAGCGTGACCTCCTCCGCGTTCCCCAGGAACTGCTTGACGCCGTGGGATCGGTGGACGGCGACGTGGCCGCCGCCATGGCCGAAGGTGCCCGCAACGCCTGCGGTGCGGACCTGGCCGTAGCGACCACCGGCGTGGCGGGGCCGGGAGAGCACGACGGGAAACCGGTGGGAACCGTCTTCATCGGTGTCGCCAGCGCCCAGGGTGCCACCTCTTATCCCTACAGCTTTGAGGGCACGCGGGCGGAGATCAGGGCTCTGGCTTGCGAGGCTGCCCTGGAACGGCTTCGGGAGGCGCTGGCCTCGCTAAGTTACCGGGAGTAAGGTTGCCGGGAACAAAAAGCATTTCCGAATAGTTGTTACATTGTGTCGCTTCCGCAATAGGGAGGCGCCTAGGATGAAAACACCAACATCGGTTCGCCCTCAAGCGGACCGGACTTATGAGGGAGCAAGGCGATACAGATGGTAAAGCAGCCCGTATCCGTAAACGGCGTTGTCCGCTGGAAGGATGTGGGCCTCGCTGATCAGTCCAAGAGCGAACAGAAGGAGCGCAAGATGGTAGTACTTCGTCACGAAATCGGTGATGTCCTGCGCGATGTCCGCCAGCGCCAGGGGCGTACCCTCCGCGAAGTGTCCCACAGCGCCCGGGTTTCCTTGGGTTACCTGAGCGAAGTGGAGCGCGGCCAGAAGGAAGCCTCTTCGGAGCTCCTGTCCTCGATCTGCTCTGCCCTGGACGTACCGCTGTCCAGCATGCTCCGCGAGGTCAGTGACCGTGTGGCCATGGCCGAGGGCGTTGCAGTGCCCGACACGGTGCCGCAGGAATTCTCGCAGCGTTACGGCCGTGATCTCGACCGCGACCTCAACACTGAGCTGAACAACGAGCTCGCCAAGGGCCTGCTGTCCGGCGCCCGGTAACGGGCACCTACCTAAAGCTTCATAACGCACACGAAGGCCCCCGGCAGCAGCCGGGGGCCTTCGTCTGATCTACGGGGTTTCGTCCTTTGGGAACCCGTCACGCTCGTATGTCGAATTGAGCTTGGCCATATACGTGGCGAGTGCTTCAAGATCCTCAACCGGCCACTCGCCCAACCGCTCCCGGAAGACCTGGTGCCGGGCGTCCTGCACCTGGTGCATCTTCTCTTCGCCCTTGGGCGTGAGGCGGATTGTCTGTGCGCGTCCGTCGAGCGGATCCGCTTCCTTGAGAACGAGGCCGATGTTCTCCAGGAACGCGATTTGGCGGCTCACCGAGGGCTTTCCGACGCCGATGCACGATGCCAGTTCAGTCAGCCTGATGGGTCCTGTCCTGCGGATCATCGTGAGCAGGCCGTAGGCAGCGGGTTCCATGTCCGGATGCACCTGGCGCGACAGCTGCTGGGAAACCGCGCGGGCACGCCGCCAGAAGATGCTGATCTGCTGCTCCACAGACTTCAGGGCGGCATCCAGGGTGTCTTCGGAAGGGGCGGACGTCCCCGGGACGTCAACGGGGTTGCTCATGGCAACCATTCTAGAGTCCGCCGACCGTGAGAGACTCTATGTTGTGCGGATCAGTGATTTTTGGCGGCTCATGGACGATGAGTTCGGTGCAGGCTATTCCCGGGTGCTCAGCAGCTCGCTGAGCCTCGCGGGAGTCGGAGGCCGGACGGCCGACGAAGCGCTGGCTGCCGGCGTCAATCCCCGCGACGTCTGGCTGGCCCTGTGCGACGTCCAGGACGTTCCCGCAGAACGCCGCCTTGGCCGGGACATCAAACCCACCAGGCACTGAGTCCTCCCACTCCGCTGGCAGAATCCTGACACGCCGACCGGTTCTTCGAATATCTGTTCGGATGGGACTATGCTTTTTTCCAGCGGGTTATCCACATACGCAGCCGCGCCGGGCAAATTGTCACAGGGCGGCGATAGCGTCAGAGATGACAGAGAAAAGGGCCGCGCAGGCCACTCCACAGCGAGAAAGCAACAGAGGTGTGAACCATGGCGGCAGCCCCGGACCGTGCAAAGGCGCTTGAAGCAGCGCTTGCCCAGATTGACAAGCAGTTCGGCAAGGGATCGATCATGCGGCTGGGTGATGAGACCCGGGCCCCCATCGAGGTCATTCCCACCGGATCGATTGCCCTGGATGTTGCCCTTGGCATCGGCGGGCTTCCTCGCGGCAGGGTCGTGGAGATCTACGGGCCGGAATCCTCCGGTAAGACCACCGTTGCGCTCCACGCCGTAGCAAACGCCCAGCGCAACGGCGGCATCGCTGCCTTCATCGATGCCGAGCACGCCCTTGACCCCGAGTACGCGGCCAAGCTCGGTGTGGACACCGATGCACTGCTGGTATCCCAGCCGGACACGGGTGAGCAGGCACTTGAGATCATGGACATGCTGGTGGGCTCCGGTTCACTGGACATTGTCGTCATTGACTCCGTGGCTGCCCTCGTCCCGCGTGCGGAAATCGAAGGTGACATGGGCGACAGCCACGTCGGCCTCCAGGCGCGACTGATGAGCCAGGCCCTGCGAAAGATCACCGGGCGGCTGAGCCAGACCAAGACCACGGCCATCTTCATCAACCAGCTCCGCGAAAAGATCGGTGTGTTCTTCGGCTCACCCGAAACCACCACCGGCGGTAAGGCGCTGAAGTTCTACGCCTCCATCCGTATCGACGTCCGCCGTATCCAGACGCTGAAGGAAGGCGCCGACTCCGTCGGTAACCGCACCAAGGCCAAGATCGTCAAGAATAAGATGGCGCCGCCCTTCAAGGTCGCCGAGTTCGACATCATCTATGGCCAGGGCATCTCCCGCGAGGGCGGCATTATCGACATGGGTGTGGAGCACGGCCTCATCAAGAAGTCCGGCTCCTGGTTTACCTACGACGGCGACCAGCTTGGCCAGGGAATGGAGAATTCCCGGCGCTTCCTTCGGGACAACCCCGAACTCGCGGCGGAACTGGAGCGGCTCATCAAGGAAAAGCTCGGCGTGGGAGTCAAACCCGCTGCTGAGACAGAGGCTTCACCGAAGCTGAAGGCTGTTGACGGTTTCTAGCAGCAGGCGGCGCGGCCGGGGCGCCGCTGCCGGGGACGGCCGCTGGCCGGCCCCGGCATCTCCTTCAGGAGAGACCGCACCGCCGCCACCGCCGGAGGACAGGGAAGCAGATCCGGCGTCGGTGGCGCGGGCCATCGTGCTGCGCCAGCTAACCAGCGCCCCCAAGAGCAGACTTCAGCTGGAGCGCAAGCTGGCGGAACGCAAGGTACCGGAAGACGTTGCCGCTGCTGTCCTGGACCGCTTCGAAGAGGTTAAACTCGTCGATGACGCGGAGTTCGCCGACATGTGGGTGCGGAGCCGCTCCCAGACCCGCAAACTGGCCAAGGGTGCCCTGCGCCGTGAGCTGGCGGAGAAGGGCATCGACCCCGAGACGGCGGCGTCGGCCCTGGGGCAGCTTAGCGACGAGGACGAGGAAGCTGCGGCCCGGCAACTGGTGGAGCGCAAGCTGCGGCCGGGTGTGGACCTGACGGACCGCGCCGAGCGGGACAAGGCCACCCGGCGCCTGGCCTCCATGCTTGCACGCAAGGGGTACCAGCCCTCGCAGGCCTTCCGCATCGTCGGCGAAGTGCTGGACTCCGTCTCGGGCCACTAGGACTTGGGCAATGAGAGCGTCTCGGGCAGTTGGTACTCAAGGCCTGGCAGCGCCCGTCAGAGGGCCGCATCCTGCATGCGCAGGCAGCCGGTACGCTTAATGGGTGAGTCTGACCTACCCTTCCCCTGCAGCCGGCGCCCTACCGGCAGCCGCCGGCGCTTCCGGCGCCCCCCGCACTTACCAGGTGCGCACTTTCGGATGCCAAATGAACGTCCATGATTCCGAGCGCATGGCCGGGATGCTCGAAGCGGCGGGCTACGTTCCGGCGGACGGCACCCAGGCGGACGTCGTGGTGTTCAACACGTGCGCCGTCAGGGAAAACGCGGACAACAAGCTGTACGGAAACCTGGGCCAGCTGGCGCCGATCAAGGCCGCCAATCCCGGAATGCAGATCGCCGTCGGCGGCTGCCTGGCCCAGAAGGACCGCGACACCATCCTGAAGAAGGCCCCGTGGGTGGATGCCGTCTTCGGGACCCACAACGTCGGTGCCCTGCCAGCCCTTCTGGACCGTGCGCGGCACAACAGTGAGGCCCAGCTGGAGATCCTCGAGTCTCTGGACGTATTCCCGTCGACGCTTCCCACGAAGCGCGATTCGGTGTATTCCGGCTGGGTGTCCATCTCGGTCGGCTGCAACAATACCTGCACTTTCTGCATCGTTCCCGCCCTGCGCGGCAAGGAGAAAGACCGCCGCCCCGGGGACATCCTCGCCGAAGTGCAGGCCCTGGTGGAGGACGGCGCCATCGAAGTGACACTCCTTGGCCAGAACGTGAACTCCTACGGCGTGGAGTTCGGCGACCGCCGGGCGTTCTCCAAGCTGCTCCGCGCCTGCGGAGAGATACCGGGCCTCGAAAGGGTCCGCTTCACCAGCCCGCACCCCGCCGCCTTCACAGACGACGTTATTGATGCCATGGCCGAAACGCCCAACGTCATGCCGCAGCTGCACATGCCGCTGCAGTCCGGCTCGGACAAGGTCCTGAAGGACATGCGGCGGTCCTACCGCTCCTCGAAGTTCCTGGGAATCCTGGACAAGGTCCGGGAGAAAATGCCGCACGCCGCGATCTCCACGGACATCATCGTGGGCTTCCCCGGCGAGACTGAAGCGGATTTCCAGGCGACCCTGGATGTTGTCGAAAAGTCCCGCTTCGCCACGGCCTTCACCTTTCAATACTCCAAGCGGCCCGGCACGCCGGCAGCCGACCTTCCCGACCAGCTGCCCAAAGCCGTGGTCCAGGAACGCTTTGAACGGCTCACCGCCCTTCAGGACCGCATCGCTGCTGAGGAAAACGCGAAGCAGCTCGGACGGCGGGTCGAGGTCATGGTCACCGCGCAGTCGGGACGCAAGGCAGAAGAAACCCACCGCTTGTCCGGCAGGGCGCAGGACCAGCGGCTCGTCCACTTCTCCGTGCCGGAGGGCGCCCCTGCCCCGCGGCCCGGCGACCTTGTCACCGTCACCATCACCGAGGCAGCCGCTTTCCACCTGGTCGCCGACCCCGCAACGGCGGAGGACTACTCCCTGCGCCGATCGCGGGCAGGGGACGCCTGGGACAGGTCACAGGCCGATTCCTGCGGCGCCCCCGTGCCTGCTGCTCCGGGCGGGAAATCCAGCGTCGCGCTCGGCATGCCGTCACTTCCGATCCGCAGCCGCTAGACCGTGGACGCCAGGCAGCCGTCTGTCATTGCGGTGGTCGGGCCCACCGGTTCCGGTAAATCGGACCTGGCCGTCGAGCTAGCGCTGAAACTCGGCGGCGAGGTCATCAACGCCGACGCCATGCAGTTCTACCGCGGCATGGACATCGGAACTGCCAAAGTCTCCGAGGCCGAGCGCAAGGGCATTCCGCACCACCTGCTGGACATTCTGGACGTCACCGAGGAAGCGTCGGTAGCCGAATTCCAGCAGCAGGCCAGGGCTGCCGTCGCTGACATCCACGGCCGGGGGAAGCGTGCGATCCTCGCGGGCGGCTCCGGCCTGTATGTCCGGGCCGCTGTCGACGTCCTCGAGTTCCCGGGCACGTCGGCCCCGATCCGGAACCGCTTGGAGCAGGAACACGCCGAGGCCGGCATTGCCCCGCTCCAGGAGCGGCTGCGGCGCGTTGACCCGGTTTCCGCCGGCCGGCTCGGAGACGCGCGCCGGATCATCCGGGCGCTAGAGGTCTTTGAGCTGACGGGGCGCCCGTTCAGTTCGTTCATGCCCACCCGCGAGTACGTGCAACCCACCGTCCAGATCGGACTGCAGGTGGACAGGGAGATACTCCGGGACCGGCTCGCGGAACGCGTCCATCGGATGGTCGATAGGGGTCTCCTGGCCGAGGTTGAGCGCCTTGATGCTGCCGGGCTTCGGCGCGGCCGCACCGCGCCCCGCGCACTGGGGTACGCCCAGTTCCTGAAAGTGCTCGACGGCGAAGCGGACGTTCCGCAGGCAGCCGAGGAGACCATCGTGGCCACCCGCCAGTTCGCCCGCCGCCAGCTCACGTGGTTCCGCGCTGATCCGCGCATCGCATGGCTGGACTGGCAGGATCCTCGCCTCGTCGACAAGGCTGCGGAACTCTGCAGCTAACTGGGCCAGCAGATATGGGCGACCTGTTTTTCGGACCCTTCAGGGGGCAGGTAACCTTGAAACATGAATGAAGCCCTTGCAGAAGCCGCTGAGCGCCCCGCGTCACAACTGAGTGGCCTCCGCTTCTCCAAGGGCCATGGCACCGGCAACGACTTCGTGCTGATCGCCGATCCCGAGGGCATGCATTCCATATCCCCGGAGCAGGTCGCCGGGCTGTGCGACCGGCATCGCGGCATCGGCGGGGACGGCCTCATCCGTGCCGTCCCGTCCCGGCTGCTTGATGAAGGCCGCCAGATTCTCGCCGTGAACCCGGATGCCGAATGGTTCATGGACTACCGCAACGGCGACGGCTCCCTGTCCGAAATGTGCGGGAACGGCGTCCGGGTCTTCGTGCACTTCCTCCTCGCCGAGGGCCTGGCGGAACTGCCGCCGGGCGGCTCGCTCACGATCGGAACGCGCGGCGGCGTCAAGACGATCGTCCGCACCGCTGACGGCTACGCCGTCGACATGGGCCCTTGGGAATTCATTTTCCCCGCCGACGCCGCCGCGCGCGCCATGGACTCCCTCGTCAGCGCCGACGGTCTGGAGGTGCCGCGGCCGGCACTGTCCGTCAGCATGGGAAACCCGCACACGGTGGTCGCCCTGGCGGAGTTGTCCGAGCTGGACAGCATGAAACTCTTCACCGCCCCGCACGTGGACCCGAAGCCAGAGCATGGAACCAACGTAGAATTCGTCGTGCCCTCCGAGCCGCTGGTCCACGACGGCGTGGGCACCGTGACCATGAGGGTGCACGAACGCGGGGTCGGGGAGACCCAGTCGTGCGGCACCGGCGCCTGCGCCGCCGCCGTGGCGATCCGTCACTGGGCCGGCCAGGGCGCACCGGACGCTTGGCATGTAAGGGTGCCGGGCGGCGTCGTCGGCGTGAAATTCTTCACCGTGGCCGATGGCCGGGAGCATGTGGAGCTGAGCGGCCCGGCGACGATCGTTGCTAGCGGGACGCTTTCCTGACCCGCAGGATTCGGAACGACTTTGACGTGCTCTCACGGGTCACGGTGAAGGAGTCATCCAGCACCGTATCCAGCCAGCGCTGCAGTGAATCCGAACCTAGATTCTTCTGCACCACCATCCAGGCCGAGCCCCCCGGCGCCAGGCGCGGCAGCCAAAGCAACAGCAGCGAGTGCAGCTCGTCCTTACCGATCCGGATCGGCGGATTGGACCAGATGGTGTCGAAGCGCAGCTCCGGATCCACCTCCTCCGGCGCGCTGGCGGTGACGTTCTTCAGCCCAAGCAGTGCGGCGTTCTCATTGGTGAGGGCGATGCAGCGTTCGTTGACGTCCACCGCATAAACCTGCGCGTGCGGCGCACGCAGCGCCATGGTCAGCGCAACGGGGCCCCAGCCGCAGCCTATGTCCAGCAGGTTCCCCTGCGGCGCCGGGGCCGGGACTTCCGCCAGCAGGATTGCCGTGCCCTTATCGATCCCGTCGGGGCTGAAGATGCCCGAGGACGTGTGCAGCCTGCGTGTTTCACCGGCCAGTTCCACGGTGAGCGGCTTGCGGGTGAAGGGCCCTGCGGGCGAGGCGCTGAAATAGTGGGCAGAGTCCATAACTGGCCAGATTAGTGGGCATACCGGCCGGATGGAAAACCGGTGCCGAAGTTCTGCTATCCTTGTAGGCATGTTCCTGACTTTTGAGTAGCCGGTATTTTTCCGCCGCAGGCCTTAGCCGCGGCCCTGGCCACATGCCCTCCCATTGCGATGCAGGTGTATCACCTTCCGCCAGGAGCGCACTTAATCACACTCATTCAGTCCACTTCCTGCCGCTCCGGCCCCTGAGCCGTCGGCATTTCAGGAGCCTTCGTGACCCCTCGCAGTCAGCCCAGCGCGAATACCGCACCCAAGGGCAGCAATCAGCACTATTCTGAAGATGCAGAATCTTTAAAGGAGACCATGACCAGTCAGCACAATTCCGGATCCGAACCAGCCGCCCAGGACATGAGTCCTGAGGAAATCCAGGCTGTAATCGACCGGATCCTGTCCAAGGATGTTCCGGCACGGAACGCCCGGGCTGCCAACGGCTCGGAAGACGCCGGCAATGCGGGCCTTGGCAAAGCGCAGGCCATCTCGCGCCTCGACGAAGAACACAGCATGTTCGACGGCGACCAGCAGGATCTCGAGGAACGCCGCGCCCTGCGCCGTACGGCAGGGCTGTCCACCGAACTCGAAGACGTCACCGAAGTCGAATACCGACAACTCCGCCTGGAGCGTGTGGTGCTGGCGGGGCTCTGGAGCGAAGGCACCCTCGCCGACGCCGAGAACTCCCTGCGCGAACTCGCCGCCCTCGCCGAAACGGCAGGGTCGGAGGTCCTCGACGGGCTTGTCCAGCGGAGGGCGAAACCGGACCCCGGCACGTTCCTCGGTGCGGGAAAGGCCCTGGAACTGAAGGACGTCGTGATGTCCACCGGCGCAGACACCGTGGTGGTTGACGCGGAACTTGCACCCTCCCAGCGCCGCGGACTCGAAGACATCGTCAAGGTCAAGGTCATCGACCGCACTGCCCTGATCCTCGACATCTTCGCCCAGCACGCGAAGAGCCGCGAGGGCAAGGCACAGGTGGAGCTCGCGCAGCTCGAGTACCTCCTCCCGCGCCTCCGTGGCTGGGGTGAATCGATGTCCCGGCAGGCCGGTGGCCAGGTCGGCGGTGCCGGTGCCGGCATGGGTTCGCGTGGTCCCGGTGAAACCAAGATCGAACTGGACCGGCGGCGCATCCGCACCCGGATGGCAAAGCTGCGCCGCGAGATCGCCGCGATGAAGCCGGCGCGGGAGACCAAGCGGGCCAATCGCCGTCGTAATGCCGTACCGTCTGTGGCGATCGCTGGATACACCAACGCGGGCAAGTCCTCACTGCTGAACCGGCTGACCGACGCCGGCGTCCTGGTGGAGAACGCCCTGTTCGCCACGCTGGACCCGACCGTCCGCAAGGCCGAGACCGCAGACGGTCTGGGGTACACGCTCGCGGACACAGTGGGCTTCGTCCGCTCTCTTCCCACTCAGCTCGTGGAAGCATTCCGCTCCACGCTGGAGGAAGTAGCGGACGCCGACCTGATCCTGCACGTTGTGGACGTCTCCCACCCGGATCCGGAGGGGCAGATCGCTGCTGTGCGCTCTGTCTTCGCCGAGGTGGATGCCCGCAAGGTGCCCGAGATCATCGTGCTGAACAAGGCTGACGCGGCCGACCCGTTCGTCGTTGAGCGCCTGAAGCAGCGCGAGCCCCGCCACGTGGTGGTGTCGGCCCGTACCGGCGAGGGGATTTCCGAGCTGCTGAAGGCGATCAGTGACGGCATCCCGCGCCCCAGCGTCAAGCTGGAACTGCTGGTGCCGTACCACCGGGGCGACCTGATCAACAAGCTCCACGAGTCTGATGCGGAGATCCTGAGCATGGAGCACGAAGAGGGCGGCACCAGGGCCGTGGTCATGGTCCGGGAAGGCCTCGCGGCTGAACTGGAATCCTTCATTACCAATGACTGACCCGGCGGCAGCCTCCGCCGGTGCCACTCCCTCCTCCGGTGCCGCGGCCGGCGAGGAGTTCGTCATGGAGCTCCTCGACCGGGCCGTGGCCGCCATGGGCGGCCAGAGCCGCAGCGGCCAGCATGAGATGGCACGGCAGGTGGCGCGGGCCATCGAAACCGGCGATCACCTGCTGGTCCAAGCGGGCACCGGCACCGGAAAATCCTTGGCCTACCTGGTTCCGCTCATTGCCCACTCGCTGGAAAGCAACAAGCCCACCCTTGTCTCAACCGCTACCCTGGCGCTGCAGACCCAGATCGTGGGCCGGGACCTTCCCCGGTTGTTGGAGAGCCTCAAACCCGCACTCGACCGCCCGGTGAAGGTGGCCCTCGTCAAAGGCCGGGCCAACTACGTCTGCCGGCACAAGCTTGAAGGCGGCTTTCCCTCCGAGGAGCCATCCGAGGGGCAGCTCTTTTCGCTGGGGGAGGACACCAGCGTCCCGCACTTCGCCGCGGCCATGGGCGGGCCGTCATCGCAGCTTGGCAAGGAGGTCGTCCGGCTCCGCGAATGGGCGGAAAAGACCGCCACGGGAGACCGTGATGAGCTCCTTCCCGGTGTCACGGACCGCGCCTGGCGGCAGGTGTCCGTCACCTCAATGGAGTGCCTTGGCGCCCAGAAGTGCCCGCTCGCCGAAGAGTGCTTCAGCGAGCTTGCCAGGCACGATGCAGCCGACGCGGACGTCGTCGTCACCAACCACGCCATGCTCGCTGTCAGCGCCTTCGAGGGACTCGCTGTCCTGCCCGAGTACGATGTGGTCGTCGTCGACGAGGCGCACGAGCTGCAGGACCGGGTTACCGGTGCCGTTTCCGGGCAGCTGTCCGTCGCGATGGTCCACGCGGCAGCATCAGGCGCCCGGAAGCACACCGGGATCACCGTGGATGCGCTCAACAACGCCGCAGCCAATCTTGAACTTGCCCTCGCGGGGGTTCCCGGCGGCCTGCTGCCGAACGGACTCAACGCCGAACAGCTCGACTGTGTCGACCAGCTCCGGGAGGCGTGCCGGGCGGCGCTCTCCGATTCCAAGGGGGACAGCAACAGCACGGCCGACGGCGGGCGTCAGCTCGCGCGCTCCCGCCTCCTTGTCATCCTGGAACTGTGCGAACGGCTGCTCGCCGCTCGCGAGAACCGTGAAGTGGTCTGGTTCTCCCGGAACAGCACCTTCGATCCCCAGCAGGGCTACTCGCCCCCGGACGACACCCAGCCCGCGCTGATCAACATCGCCCCGCTGAGCGTCGCCGGGCGCCTCCGGGAGGGACTGTTCGCGGACCACACCGTGGTGCTGACCTCCGCCACGCTCGCCATCGGCTCGGCCTTCGAACCCGCGGCCGGCGGCCTCGGCCTCCTGGGCGAAGGTGCTCCCAGCTGGACCGGCGTGGACGTCGGATCCCCCTTCGATTACCCCAAGCAAGGCATCCTCTACGTAGCCGGGCATCTGCCCAAGCCGGGCAGGGGCACGTCGCCCGAAGCGCTTGACGAACTCGAAGCCCTGATCAGGGCCTCGGGCGGGGGAGCACTGTGCCTCTTCTCGTCCCGTCGCGCCGCCGAGGAGGCCGCCGATGCTCTTCGTCCCCGCCTCGACGTCGACGTGCTCTGCCAGGGAGACTCCACGATGACCGCACTGGTCAAGCAGTTTGCGGATGAGCAGGACACCTGCCTTTTCGGCACCATGTCCCTTTGGCAGGGGGTGGACGTGCCGGGCGGCTCGTGCCGGCTCGTGGTGATTGACAGGATTCCGTTTCCGCGGCCGGATGATCCGCTGATGACTGCACGTTCGCGCGCGGTGGCGCAGTCCGGCGGCAACGGATTCATGTCTGTCTCGGCCACCCATGCCGCGATCCGGTTGGCCCAGGGTGCCGGGCGTCTTATCCGGTCCACGGATGACCGGGGTGTGGTGGCGGTACTGGACTCGCGGCTTTCCACGGAACGCTACGGCGGATTCCTGCGGGCTGCGCTCCCGCCGTTCTGGCCGACGACGGACCGCAAGATCGCCATTGCGGCCCTTGAAAGGCTCGCCCGGGCGGAGTAAGCGGGGGCTTTGGAGCGCGGAGGCCGCGGGTGCGCGGCGAATGCAGCTTAGAGAGAGCGGAGCACCGAAACTACCTTGCCCATAACGACGGCGTGGTCTCCCAGGATGGGTTCGTACTGCGTGTTTTGCGGAAGCAGCCAGGTATGGCCGTCCCGCTGCCGGAAGGTCTTCACTGTTGCCTCGTCATCCAGCAACGCCGCAACGATGTCGCCGTTGACGGCGTCGCTTTGACGGCGCACCACCACCCAGTCGCCGTCGCAGATGGCGGCGTCCACCATGGAGTCACCCGCGACCCGCAGCATAAACAGTTCCCCGTGGCCCACAAGCTGCCGGGGGAGCGGCATGAGCTCCTCCACCATCTGGTCCGCGAGGATGGGGCCGCCCGCGGCGATGCGGCCGACGAGCGGCACCATGGCTGTGTCCGTAGCGCTGGGAAGCTCGGACACGCCGGCGGGGCCGACGCTGCGAAGCCGGAGGTCCTGCTCGGCGTCGGAAGTCTTGGGCAGCCCGGCGTCCAGTGTCAGCGGCATAAGGACTTCCATGGCCCTGGGCCGCTTGGGATCGCGCCGGAGATACCCTAGCTTCTCCAGCTGCGAGAGCTGGTGGGTGACACTGGACAGGCTGGCCAGCCCTACGGTGTCACCAATCTCCCGCATGGAGGGGGGGTAGCCGTTGTCATTGACCGAACGCTGGATTGTTTCCAGGATCTTCTTCTGGCGGATGGTGAGCCCCTTGGGCTTCCGGGGCCGCTGGCTGCGCTGGGTAGCTTTGCCTTCGGAGGCTGATGCTGCCATGTTCGCAAATGCCTTTCGTTCCACCCGGACTGCCTGGCTGCAGTGCCGGGAACCCCCCCGGCCTGAAAATGTCAGACCCTGCTGATCAACTGCAGAAGTGGTTGTTCTTTGATTTCCAACGTAGGCCAGCCGCACGGCTTTTTCAAACATTTGTTCTAGCGAGTCTCGACTTTGTTCGTTGATAAGTGCTAAAACTGGAGAAGCTAAAGTTCGAACATGTGTTCTATTGCTACTGCAGGTCCCGTCCGTTCTTCGAACGCTTCGGCGGACATTCCGTTGAAACGGGCATGCGGGCAGCAGTCCAGCCCGGCAGCAGCCGGCAAGCAGCCGTACACATGCTCAGCAGTACCGACCGGCAGCAGCACAGAGTAGTCCAGGAGGGCTCAGGTCATGTCAGCTCTAACAACGGTTCATCAGTCACAGGCAGTTCAGCCTCGGGCAGTTCAGCCTCACGCCATGCAGTCCCACTCGCGTCAGTCTCATGCAGAGCAGCCTCCTGCAGAGCGGCCTGATGCAAGGCAGCCTCATGCAAGGCAGTCTCAGGGGGATCAGTCGCAGGCCGCGAGCGGCCGGGCGGGGAAACCGCCTCGTCTGCGGCTCACCCGACGGGGCCGGATCGTTCTGATCGGGTTGCCGCTGGTGCTTCTTGCGGCGCTCCTGATTTCCCTGGCCGGCCTTCTGAATTCCCCCGCCAAGGCAGCGGACACCGCCGACGGACTCTCGGTCACGGAGACCGTCACTGTGACAGTGCAGCCGGGGGAGTCCCTGTGGGCCATTGCGGTGAACGCGGCCCCCAACAGGGACGCCCGCGACACCATTGCCGACATCGTCCAGCTGAATAACCTGGAGAACGGCAAAGTCATGCCGGGGCAGCAGCTGTTCGTCCCGTCCGCCAGGTCCTGAACGCGGGCGTCCGGCTGCTCCCTTCCCGCCGCCTCACCGGTCACAGTTTCCTGCACGCCGCATCGGGCAAATAAACTGTCCAAGTGACTGACCAGCTTGAGCGACTGAACCGCCTGCCCCTCCGGACCAACCTGCGGGGGCTGACGCCCTACGGTGCACCGCAGCTGGAGGTGCCCATCCTGCTCAACGTCAACGAGAACACCCATGGGGTGCCGGAAGATGTCAGGGCTGCAATTTCGGAGGCCGTGACGGAAGCCGCGGCGGGGCTGAACCGGTACCCGGACCGCGAGTTCACTAAGCTCCGGGAAGCCCTCGCTGAATACCTGGGCCACGGACTGGGCGCTGAGAACATCTGGGCGGCAAACGGCTCGAATGAAGTCCTCCAGCAGATTCTCCAGGCGTTCGGCGGCCCCGGCCGCACCGCCCTGGGTTTTCCGCCCACGTATTCCATGTACCCGCTGCTGGCCAGCGGAACCGATACCGAATACATCGTGGGGCAGCGGGCAGAGGGCTACGGCCTGAGCGCCGAGTCAGCCGCACGCCAGGTTCGTGAGCGGCAGCCGAACGTCGTGTTCCTCTGCTCACCCAACAATCCCACCGGCACGGGCCTGGGGCTGGATGTGGTGGAAGCTGTCTACGAAGCCGGGGAGGCCAGCCAGACGGTAGTTATCGTCGACGAGGCGTACCACGAGTTTGCCCACGATGGCACTCCCAGCGCCCTGACGCTGCTGCCCGGGCGCGAGCGGCTCATCGTGTCCAGGACCATGAGCAAGGCGTTTGCCCTGGCCGGGGCCCGCCTCGGATACATGGCAGCAGCCCCGGAAGTGGCTGACGCGTTGCGCCTGGTCCGGCTTCCGTACCACCTGTCCGCGATCACCCAGGCTACGGCTCTGGCCGCGCTGGAGCACCGGGAAGCCTTGATGGCCGACGTTGAGGACATCAAGCGGCAGCGCGACAGGATTGTCACCGAGCTGACACGCATGGGGCTGAAGCCCGCGGCTTCGGACTCCAACTATGTTTTCTTCGGCGGCATCGAGAACCCGCACCAGGTGTGGCAGGAACTCCTCGACTCCGGCGTGCTGATTAGGGATGTCGGCATCCCCGGGCATCTGCGTGTCACCGCCGGCACTGAGACGGAAACCACAGCCTTCCTCGAGGCGCTGGAAACCATCCTGGCCCGGCAGGCGGCTCTTCCGGCCTAAACTGGAGGGTAGACCGAGAGCAGCGTCTGCACCCTCCTTCGTTAAAAAGGACACCTATCACCATGACCGATACCGGAATCCAGACTGTCAAGGCCCGGACCGCGCGCCTGGAGCGCACCACCAGCGAATCTTCCGTGCTGGTGGAGATCGACCTCGACGGCACCGGCGTATCAGACATCAGCACCTCGGTCCCGTTCTACGACCACATGCTGACCGCGCTGTGTAAGCACTCGCTTATCGACATGACCGTGAAGGCAACCGGCGACATCCACATCGACGTCCACCACACGGTGGAGGACGTGGCCATCACGTTCGGCGAGGTGCTGCGCACTGCCCTTGGCAACAAGGCCGGCATCCGCCGCTTCGGTGAGGCGACCGTGCCGCTGGATGAGGCTCTTGCCCACGCCGTGGTTGACGTCTCCGGTCGGCCCTACCTCGTGCACGGCGGAGAGCCGGCAGGCCAGGAATACCACCTGATCGGCGGACACTTCACCGGTTCGCTCACTCGGCATGTCTTCGAGGCCATCACCCTTCACGCCGGCATCTGCCTGCACATGAATGTCCTCGCCGGGCGGGACCCGCACCACATTGTCGAGGCCCAGTTCAAGGCGTTTGCCCGGGCGCTGCGTGCCGCCGTCGAGCCCGACCCCCGGGTTGAGGGGATTCCGTCCACGAAGGGTGCATTGTGACCGGCAAAGTGCTGCGCGACGGCGCCATCATCGACCCTTCGGCCACGGTGAAGCCGCTGTCGCCCCAAGGGAAACCGACCGTCACCGTGCTGGACTACGGGTCCGGGAATGTCCGTTCTGCTGTTCGGGCACTCGAGCGGGCCGGTGCTGAGGTCATCCTCAGCTCCAAGCCGGAAGACGTCCTGAACGCTGATGGCCTGGTGGTTCCCGGCGTCGGGGCCTTCGAAACCGTCATGCGCGAGCTGAAGGCCGTGGACGGCATTCGGATGATCGGACGCCGCGTTGCCGGCGGCCGGCCCGTCCTTGGCATCTGCGTGGGCCTCCAGGTCCTTTTTGAAGCGGGCGTGGAACACGGGACAGAAGCAGAAGGCATGGGGGAGTGGCCGGGCAAGGTCGAGCTCCTTCCCGCAGACGTGGTTCCCCACATGGGATGGAACACGGTCAAGGTCCCGGAGGGTTCCAAGCTCTTCGAGGGTGTGGAAAATGACCGGTTCTACTTCGTGCACTCCTACGGCGTGCAGAGCTGGGACTTCGACGTCATCCAGCCTCGCATGGCTCCGCCGCTCGTCACCTGGTCCGAGCACGGCGCGCCCTTCATCGCAGCCGTGGAGAACGGTCCGCTGTGCGCCACGCAGTTCCACCCCGAAAAGTCGGGCGACGCGGGCGGGCGCCTCCTCAGGAACTGGGTGAACAGCCTGCACAGTTCCCGCCACCGGACTGCGGCCGGCGCGCAGGGAGACAGCGCGCAGGGAGACGCCACCCAGGGAGACACGGTGCAGGCCGACACCAAGCCGGCGGAGACGACGCCGGCCGCAGGCAGCACGCCGGCAGCGGACGCCTAGATGTGGTCGGTCGTCCTGATGGGCCTCGCCGGCCTGCTGATCGGCGGTGCGTTGTCCTTCAGGCAGCAAAAGAAGCCGCTCTGGACGCAGATAGGCTTCGGCGTCCTCGCGGCAATGTCACTGCTGGCCGCCTACCTGTTGACCCTGCCCGCATCCTGACCCCGGCCCGCTTGCCACTGCGCACTTCATGGCCAGGTGCCAATTCACAATTTCTGCACGCCACTGCACACCATAAAGGCCGCTGCGTCAGCCAGACGCCGCACCGGCTGTGCCCCACGAGAACTGAGGACTGAGATGACCAGCCAGAATGAACTGCCGGCACTTGAACTGCTTCCCGCAGTCGACGTCGTGAACGGCCAGGCCGTACGCCTGGTCCAGGGCGAAGCCGGCAGCGAGACCAGCTACGGCACGCCGCTGGAGGCAGCCCTGAACTGGCAGCAGCAGGGCGCCGAGTGGGTCCACCTCGTGGACCTGGACGCGGCGTTCGGCCGCGGATCGAACGCCGAGCTTCTGCGCGAAGTCGTGGGCCGGCTGGACATCAAGGTGGAACTGTCCGGCGGGCTGCGCGATGACGAGTCGCTGGAAAGGGCGCTGGACCTGGGGGTCGCTCGGGTCAACCTGGGAACGGCAGCGCTGGAAAACCCGGAGTGGACGGCCCGTGCCATCGACCGCTTCGGTGACCGCATCGCCGTCGGACTCGACGTCCGGGGAACCACCCTCGCCGGGCGCGGCTGGACCAAAGAAGGCGGGGACCTGTGGGACGTGCTGGGCCGCCTCGAGGAAGCCGGCTGCGCCCGGTACGTGGTGACCGATGTGACCAAGGACGGCACTTTGCAGGGACCGAACGTTGAGCTGCTGCGCCAGATGGTGGAAAGGACCGGCAAGCCCGTGGTGGCCTCCGGGGGCATCTCCAGCCTCGACGACCTGAAGGTCCTGCGCTCACTGGTCCCGCTGGGCGTGGAAGGTGCGATTGTCGGTAAGGCCCTCTACGCCGGCGCTTTCACTCTGCCCGAGGCCCTCGACGTTGCCGGCCGCCCCTAGGCGCCCAGTGGCTGGGCAAGGCTTGACCCCGGAAAACCGGGAGGAGGCGACAGGGCAGCCGCCCGCCCGCCGACTGCCGGGCCATATCGAGGCGGCCCTTGCGGGCGCCGGCGGACCCACAGATTCCGCCGGCCAGCCCTGGGCAGGGCGCAGCCTCTCCGGTGAGGATGCAAAGATCCACAACTTCGAGGACGACGACGGTACGGCAGACAACGCCTATCTCGCCGCCATCAATGCACTCCTGAGCGGCGAGGCGGATGAAGCCGCTGTTGTCGCCTCCCTGGCAGCAGCGCGTGTCTTTGTCCCGGTGGTGGCGCAGTTGGCCGAGGAAGCGGAAGGCGCCGGCGGGCTCCATGGTGACAAGCAGGCTGACATGGCGCTAGTGACACTCAAGGCGCCGGACGGCCGGCTTGCCATGCCGGTCTTCACTTCTTCGGCGGCACTGACCGCCTGGCACTCCGAGGCGAGGCCCGTCGCGGTATATGCGGCACGGGCTGCTCTTTCAGCTGTCTCTGAGGGCGCGGAACTGCTTGTCGTGGATCCCGGCTCCGAGGTGACGTTCGTGGTGCGTCGGCCGGCAGTCTGGTCTCTCGCACAGCAGCAGACCTGGGTTCCCGCCTATATGGACCCGGAGCTTGCTGCAGTGCTGGAGGCGACAGCGGCCCCCTGGCCCGCCGTCCGCCGTCTGGAAGTTCTCCCCGGGCAGGGAGTGGCAGCGGCAACGGCATCCGGCCGACGCATGGCAGGCGGAGGACCCGGGCCCGAGCTCCGCGTGGTGCTGTATCTGGAGGACGGGCTGGACGCCGCCGCCGTGCAGTCGCTCGTTGCAGGCCTGCACAATGAGTGGAGCCGGAATGTATTGTTCGGTGAACGTGTTGACTCCGTCGAAGTAAAGCTAAGGCGCGCCGCAGAGTAACCGCCGGTCCACGGTGGTCCGTCTGATTCTGCCCCGCGGCGGAACGAAGGAACTGCCCGTGAATTTCACCCTGTACCGGGAGTTGTTGGCCGTGGCGCCGATACGCCGCCTCCTGGTGGTCGGCATGATTGCCCGCATACCGCATTCGGCCGCCGGCGTGCTGCTGACGCTGCATATCGTTCTCACACTGGGGCAGGGGTATGCCGCTGCGGGCGCAGCAGCCGCCGTCATGACCGTTGGCATCGCCCTGGGTGCCCCTTGGCGCGGGCGGCGGGTGGACACGGTAGGCCTGCGCAGGGCACTGATCCCGTCTGTCGTTTCCGAAACGGTCATCTGGTCGATCGTGCCGCACGTTTCCTACCAATGGCTTTTGCCGCTCGTCTTCGTGGGAGGCCTGCTGACGCTGCCCATTTTCAGCGTGGTGCGGCAGTCGCTGGGAGTGCTCGCCGACGGTGACCAGCGGCGGACGGCCTTCGCGCTCGATGCGATCAGCACGGAGATGGTGTTCATGATCGGGCCTGCGGCCGGAGCGCTCGTGGCCACCAGCGGCCAGTCGGTCCTTGGCCTGACCATCGTTGGTGTCTCCACCTCCGTGGCGGGCCTTTTCCTGATGTGGTTCAACCCGCCCACCCGAAGCGCAACCGGCACCGGAGCAACCGGGGCCGAGGAACAGGGTGCTGCGGCGATGGCGGTTGCCGCTGCAGCGTCGGCCCGCGTTCAGGAAGCTGCCGCCGAGCTGGGACCGGCGACGGCGGCGCGCCACCAGACGCGCCGCCGGAGCGGTCTGGGACGACTGGGTTTGCGAAACGCAGGGCTGCGGGGGAGGGCAGCCGCCAGCTTCGCCTGGTTCACCGGGTCCGTGGCCGCCGTGTTCGCCGTGGCCGCCGGGGCCGGAATGGTGCTCAGCGGCACCGACGTGGGGATTGTCGCAGCCCTTGAAACCAACGGACGCGAGGCCGAGATCGGACTGGTCTTTGTTTTCTGGTGTGCTGCCTCCGTCGTGGGCGGCCTCGTGTACGGCGCACTGCACCGGCCCGTTTCTCCAATCATGCTCCTGCTGGGAATGGCGGCACTGACTATCCCGATGGGATTCGCCACCGATACGCTGACCCTGAGCCTGCTGTCCCTGCTTCCGGGCTTCTTGTGCGCGCCGGTTCTCTCGGCAGCGTCGGAAAAAGTCGCCGACCTCGTGGACGAGTCGCGCCGGGGCGAAGCGATGGGCTGGTACGGATCGGCCCTGACTGCGGGTGTGGCGCTCGGGGCGCCGCTCGCGGGGCTGTTCATCGACGGCGTCGGAGCGTGGGGCGGATTCGTCTCGGTTGGCGTGGCGGGCGTGCTGCTCTGCGCGGCCGGTATCGCCTTGCAGCAGCGCCGTCGGCTGACTGCCGGGTCCTGAAGCCTGAAGGGCCCGGCAGGGTGCTTTTCCGAAATTCCTACTCTGGAACCACAGGAGGAATGCGGACTTCAACCGGCTTTGTGAGTTCTATTTCTTTGCTTTCGGTCACGACGGCACATTGGAATTCCGCTGTGCAGGTCTGCAGTACGACGAATACCACAGCTATCCCGGGGTCGTACGCAATTGCACGGGGAATGACGCGGATGGTGACAGTCTGGCTTTCTCCCGTGCAGCTGAGCTGGGCGTTGCCGAAGCCGTTGGCAATCCGCCCCTCGGTGACGCGCTGGTTCACTTCGACCACGGGGACCGCGATGATCCTGCCCGGGTCCGTGTCGCAGGTGAAGGTTATTGGGACATCGACGGCGGCGCCGTCAGCAACGAGGGTGCCCGGCCCGACGTTTACCAGGGCCGCGGGGGCAGCGTAAGCGGGGGTGGCGACTGCCGTCAGCCCGAGACTGGCGACGAGGACGGTGACGAAACGGATTGCTGTGCCTAGCATGGTGGGGTTCTGCCTTTGTGAACGGGCGGCATTCTTTGCCTTCAGGCGGTCAGGATGGGAAGCCCGGTGCCTGAGTGTACGGGGCGATGCCCCTGACGGCTATGCCCCTTCAGGGCGCAGCCCGAATGAAAGCCGGAAAGCCGGCTGGCCGCTGAGCTTACTCAGGGTCAGCTTCGGTGACAATAGGCAATTTATTGGGGTTGTTGGGCGGTTGTCGGGCAGAGGGGTGCTGCACCGCCGTCGAGCATAAAATCGAACTTAAAACAGAACGACGGCGGACCGGCCCCGTAGGCTGGCCCGCCGCCGTTGAACGCTTCTTTGCGTCAGTTACTGCCTCAGTCCGTTGACCGCGCCGTTCAGTTGACAGCGCCGGTGAACTTCTCGCCCGGGCCCTTGCCGGGGGGATCCGGAATGACTGACTCTTCACGGAAGGCGAGCTGCAGGGAACGGAGCCCGTCGCGCAAGGGACCGGCATGCTGGGAACCGATTTCAGGAGCCGCCGCGGTCACGAGTCCGGCAAGGGCGGTGATGAGCTTCCGGGCCTCATCCAGGTCCTTGAGTTCCTCTGCGTTCTCCTCGGCGGCCAGGCCAAGCTTCACGGCCGCGGCGCTCATGAGATGGACAGCGGCCGTGGTGATGACCTCGATGGCGGGAACTTCTGCGATATCGCGGACCTGCTGTGAGACATCGGCCTGCGGCGCGGGTGCCTGGTAAACGTGTGAATTACTGTCTGGAGTGCTCATACTGGTAAGCTTGACACAGACCGACTGGATGTCGTTATTTTGCCGTGTGAGACCCACTGCCGCAATGTGCGGTTAGCGGGTATCTTTCTGTAGAATCGTCTTTCAGTTTGCAAGCGGAGTTCTCTCCCACCCGCGTCAGCCGTTTTCCCCGCAGCTTCAAGGGGACGCAAGGTTGCCGGGTAATAGGTCGGGCGCTTCCCGCAGGCACAGTCCTGTGGAAGCGCGTGCAGCCCCTGGGGTTTGCACGTCCGATCCTCGAGGCCTTCGATTGCTCCGGCAATTGGGGGCCTTCTCTGTTTGCCGGTGGAACATCAAACACAAACACAGGAGCTTTAACATTAGCGAGCCAAGAATCAATGAGCGTATCCGCGTCCCTGAGGTGCGGCTGGTCGGCCCTGCCGGCGAACAGGTAGGAATCGTCCGTATCGAGGATGCCCTGCGTCTGGCTGCCGAGTCCGACCTTGATCTCGTTGAAGTAGCACCTCAGGCCAAGCCTCCGGTGTGCAAGCTGATGGACTTCGGCAAGTACAAGTACGAGGCCGCAGTCAAGGCCCGTGAGGCCCGCAAGAACCAGACCAACACGGTTCTGAAGGAAATCCGGTTCCGCCTGAAGATCGACACCCACGACTACGAGACCAAGCGCGGCCACGCCCTGCGGTTCCTCGGAGCCGGGGACAAGGTCAAGGCCATGATCCAGTTCCGCGGCCGCGAGCAGCAGCGTCCCGAAATGGGCCTGCGTCTGCTTCAGCGCTTCGCCGAGGACGTCGCTGACGTTGGTGTGGTGGAATCCAGCCCCCGCATCGACGGCCGAAATATGGTCATGGTCATCGGCCCCGTGAAGAACAAGGCTGAGGCCAAGGCCGAAGCCCGCCGTACCGCCCAGCGCGCCGAAGCGAAAGCCCAGAACGAAGCAAAGGCGGCCGGACGGATCGACACCTCGGGCGCTGAGCAGGCACCCATGACGCAGTCGCTTGCAGACTTGCTGCCCGAGGGCTTCCAGGTCAACACTGAAGCGCCTGCGCCGGAAGCCGCCGTCGAAACGCCGGAAGCTGCCGTCGAAGCGCCGGTGGCAGAGGCTCCGGAAGCTCCGAAGCAGGAAGCTCCGAAGCAGGAAGCCCCGAAGCAGGAAGCCCCGAAGGCAGAAGAGCCGAAGCGCGAAGCGCCCAGGGCTAGCGCCCCCAAGGCTGCAGCACCGAAGCCTCCGGCCCCGGCCCCCGCGGCTCCTGCCGAGCCCAAGGCCGCTGAGGCTGAAGCCGCTGCTCCTGCAGCACCCAAGCCTGCGGCAGTGCCTGCTCCACCGAAGCCGGTGGCCAGGCCTGCTGCGCCGAAGCCCGCTGCACGCCCTGCAGCGCCCCGGGCCACGCCGAAGCCGGCAGGCAAGAAGACCACCTAGTTCACAGCTGCGGAAGGCACCGCCTTCAGGCAGTAAGCAACCAGCATGCCGCCCGCAGGGGCGGCTGCACGAAAGACTGCAGACATAGTCTGCGGAAACGTTAGGAGATCGGTTCCCATGCCGAAGATGAAGACCCACAGTGGTGCTAAGAAGCGCTTCAAGCTGACCGGCAGCGGCAAGCTGCGCCGCCAGCAGGCCAACCGCCGCCACTACCTCGAGCACAAGTCCTCCCGGCTGACCCGTCGCCTCGCCGGCGACAAGATCGTCTTCAAGGGTGACGCTAAGGTCATCCGGAAGATGCTCGGCATCTAATTTCCAAGCACTCTGACTGGTTGCCGCTGGCAGCAGTCAACCACCAATAAGCCTTCTCAGGCCCGCCGGAATTTCGGCAGCAGACGCTTGGGATAAGAATTCTGAAGGAGTACGCACGTGGCACGTGTGAAGCGGGCGGTAAACGCCCACAAGAAGCGCCGGGTTGTTCTCGAACGCGCCAAAGGTTACCGCGGACAGCGCTCACGCCTGTACCGCAAGGCAAAAGAGCAGCTGCTGCACTCGTTTGTGTACAGCTACGGCGACCGCAAGAAGAAGAAGGGTGACTTCCGCCGTCTGTGGATCCAGCGCATCAACGCTGCATCCCGCGCCAACGGCCTCACCTACAACCGCCTGATCCAGGGCCTGAAGGCCGCTGAGGTCGAGGTTGACCGCCGCATGCTTGCTGAGCTGGCCGTTTCCGACGCCAACGCCTTCGCTGCGCTGGTGCAGGTCGCCAAGGACTCCCTGCCTGCCGACACCTCCGCTCCGGCTGTTTCCGCCGAAGCTGCGCCGGCCGCCAAGGCCAAGAAGCCTGCTGCCAAGAAGGCTGCCGCCAAGACGCCGGCCGCTGACGAGGCTGCTGTTTAGCAGTACCCCGTTCTGGGGGAGTTCGAGGACCTGCTGCAACAGCAACTAAGGTTCTTGTATGAACGAAACCGGGCGCCCGCAAGACTTTCCACTTTCCAACCCCCGAGCTGATCGGGTCCGGGATGTGGCAAAGCTTGCCGGGCGCCCGGTCCGTTTAAAGCGCCGGCAGTTCCTGGCGGAGGGGCCCCAAGCCGTCCGGGAAGCCCTGGTGCTGCACCGCAAGAGACTGGAGGCGGGGGAGCAGGGCGTCGTTCGCGAAGTGTACGCCAGCGAAGCGTGCCTGGACCGGTATCCGGAGTTCGAAGACCTGGCGGCCGGGACCAGCGCCAGGCTGGCAACCGATGACGTGCTGGCCGCCATGGCCGATACCGTAACCCCGCAGGGGATCATCGCTGTCTGTGATTTCGTCGACGTGCCTCTGGACACTGTGCTCGACGCGCGGCCGCGGCTGATCGCTGTGCTGTGCCAGGTCAGGGATCCCGGAAACGCCGGAACCGTCCTCCGGGCTGCCGATGCGGCCGGCGCCGATGCCGTTGTACTCACGGGCTCGAGTGTCGACATCTACAACCCCAAGGCCGTGCGATCCACCGCCGGCTCGCTCTTCCACCTGCCAGTGGTGCTAGGTGCCGACGTCGAAGAGCTGGTGGCGCAGTGCAAGTCCCGGGGCATCGGGGTTCTGGCGGCTGACGGCTACGGGAAGCTGAATCTGGACCGACTCCAGGATGAGAGCGCTGCCCGGAGGCTGGGCGGTGCGGACACCGGGTCGGACTACTCACTGGAGTCGCCTACGGCTTGGCTCTTCGGAAACGAGGCGCAGGGACTCTCTGAAGCCGAGCTTGCCCTGGCCGACCATCGGGTGGCAGTTCCTGTGTACGGGTCTGCCGAAAGCCTGAACCTCGGAACCGCAGCCACCGTTTGCCTCTATGCGAGTGCGAGGTCCCAGCAGGCATAGCAAGAGGCCGCAGGGGCATAAAAAAGCGGGGACCCACCGGAGTGGGTTCCCGCGTTGTTCCTTAAGTCAGGTCCGCCCACTAGGCGGCCTTAGTGTTCTTAGGTTGTTGTGCGGTTGCGTCCGGTGATGGCCCCGTAGATGCCGGCGACTACCAAGCCGCCGATAATAGCGAGGATCCAGGTGCCCAGGTCGAAGAAGGCCAGGTCACCTCTGCCGAAAAGAAGGCTGCCGATCCAGCCACCAACGATTGCGCCAACGACGCCCAGAACCAGGCTGGTAACCCAGCCTCCGCCAACCCTGCCGGGCATGACGGCCTTAACGATTGCGCCTACGATCAGGCCGAGAATAATCCAAGCAAGAAAACCCATTGTCTCCTCCTTCATATTCGTCGGGACCGATACAAAAAATCACTCCCGATATGGCTTCAAGCTAGCACAGCGCATGTTTCTTTGTCAGTACGCTTAGTTTCGAGGTTTTCGTGGCGGCGCGGCGCCGGCTGGATGCCCTCGGCACGGCCATGATCGGCCTGCTGCTCGTGGCCACCGCGGTGGTGCTGGCACTCGAAACGAAGTTGCTGCTGCTCGGGGAGTCCGCGGCGCGGGACGACGTGACCAGGTCATCAGGACGGCCATCGAAGCCGACGGCACGTCCATCATCCACCTGAAGACCCTGCAACTCGGTCCCGACGAGCTGCTCGTCGCCGCCAAGATCACTGTAGGGGCAGCGGTACTCGGGATGGAGATTGCCAAACTGATCGACGCCGCTGAGGAGCGGGTGCGTGCGGCAGTTCCCATCGCCCGGGTCATCTACCTGGAGCCCGACATCCACCGGTCGGAGCTACGGACCGGGCAGGCTGTGGTAGGCGGCCAGGGATCCTAAGCCCTGCCTGAACCTTTGATGCTGAAGGCTGCTGGCCCTGTGACCTCCGGGTTACGGGGCCAGTGGCCTTCTGCGTTCCAGCAGGCCGCTGAGCACCGCTACGCCCAGGCCCAGGATCGCCAGCACGGCTCCCACCAGGGCAGGAGCGACATATCCCCATCCCCAGGCAATCACGAGGCCGCCGAGGAACGCGCCCAGGGCGTTGGCAACGTTGAGCGCTGCGTGGTTCAGCGAGGATGCGAGGGACGGTGCGTCGGGCGAGGCATCGAGCAGCCTGGTTTGCAGCGCGGGAACCAGCATTGAACCGACTGCGCCCACAACGAACACCATCACGAATGCTGACCAGGGCCAGTGCACGGCTACCGCGTAGACCACCAATGCCACCGCAATCCCCGGCAGCACCCGGTAGATGGTTCCCATGACTGACTTGTCGGCGATCCTGCCGCCCACGATGTTGCCCGCCACCATCCCGAGGCCATAGAGAGCCACGACAAACGGCAGGAACGCCGACGGAATGCCTGCAACCGAGGTCATCGTATGCGCGATGTAGGTGTAGGTGGCGAAGAAGCCGCCGAACCCAACGATGCCGATCATGATGGCGAGCCAGACCTGTGCCCGCTTCAGTGCACCAAGTTCGCGGCGGATGCTCGCGTCGGCATGGGCCTTCTGGAAGGGAACGAATTTGAAGATCAGGCCCATAGTCAGCAGCCCGAGGGCGCCCACCAGAACGAACAACAGCCGCCAGCCGAAGGTCTGGCCAAGCCACGTGGCGAACGGAACGCCGATGACGTTCGCCACCGTCAGGCCGGCCATGACCATGGAAATCGCCCACCCGCGTTTCGTCGGGGCCACCAGCGACGCGGCAATCACGGCGGCCACTCCGAAAAAGGCGCCATGCGGCAACCCGGCAGCGAAGCGGGACACCAGCATGCTCGTGTAGTCAGGGGCGATGAAGGACGTCAGGTTAGCAACGCTGAAGAACAGCATGAGGCCGAGGGCAAGATGCTTGCGCGGGAGTTTCGCTCCCGCGGCCGCCAGCGCGGGTGCCCCGACGACAACACCCAGCGCGTACGCGGAGATGAGGTGGCCTGCCTCGGGAGTGCCGATGTTTAAACCAATCTCTACCTCCTTGAGAAGCCCCATCATGGCGAACTCGGTAACACCGATTCCGAACCCTCCCATGGCCAGTGCCAGGATGGCGAGGCCTAGACGGGAGCGGTTGGCTTGGATTCTGCCGGGAGCGTGAGCGGTGGTGGTCATGTGCCTGCTTTTCGGAGCTTGATGGGTGACAGGGCGCAGCTGGAGCGCAATCCACGACGTTGGGGGAGGCGGGCGGCTGAGGCGCGCGCCTTATCCATTGTCCCCCATACACTGGGGAAGTGAGAGAACCGATAAGCGTCGTGGGCGGTGCAGTCCTGGATTCACTGGCCCGGCCAACCCGCCTGTTGGTGGCCAGAAGGACAGCACCTCCGCAGTTCGCAGGCATGTGGGAGTTTCCCGGCGGCAAGGTCGAGCCCGATGAGACGCCCGAAGCGGCCCTGCACCGGGAGCTCAGTGAGGAGCTGGGAATCGGCGTCCGCCTCGGAGCTGAGCTGTCCTCCCCGCAGCAGTCCGGCTGGCCCCTCAACGAGCGGGCCTCGATGCGCGTATGGTTTGCCGAGATCACAGACGGCGAGCCGCGGCCCCTTGAGGATCATGACGAACTGGCCTGGGTCAGTGTTGTCGAAAGTGGGGAAGCTCTCAGCCTGCCCTGGATCCCGGCCGACCTTCCGATTGTCCGGGCGCTGCTGACGGAGCTCGGCACCACAGCGCCCGCGGACTCCCTCCGCGCAAACTAAACCAGGTCGGCATCAGAAGAGCGTCGGCTGGGACGCCTGAACTGCGGCGGCCTC
>JAPSIT010000130.1 GCA_031178585.1 Arthrobacter sp. | reverse complement strand
GCAGCGGAAAAGCGTGTGACGCTAGCCCAGGGCGCCCGCGTCCTTGGCGTCCATGATCCGGTACGCATACCCCTGTTCGGCCAGGAACCGCTGACGCTTGGCCGCGAAGTCCTGGTCAAGGGTGTCCCGTGCAACGAGCGAGTAGAAGCGGGCCGCCCGCCCGTCCTGCTTGGGACGCAGCAGCCTGCCGAGCCGCTGGGCCTCCTCCTGCCGGGACCCGAAGGAACCGGAAACCTGGATGGCAACGGACGCCTCAGGCAGGTCGATGGAGAAGTTGGCCACCTTGGAGACAACGAGGGTCTGGACCTCGCCGGCCCGGAACGCGTCAAAGAGTTTCTGGCGCTCCTTCACGGAGGTCTCGCCCTTGATGACAGGGGCGTCCAGCCGCTCGCCTAGCTCGTCGAGCTGGTCGATGTACTGGCCGATCACCAGCACCTGTTCGCCGCGGTGCTTTTCCACGAGCTGCTCCGCAACCAAAGTCTTGGTTTCGGATGTCGCGCAAAGCCGGTATTTGTCGGCGTCGTCGGCCATGGCATATGCGACCCGCTCGTCACGGGGCAGGTCGACGCGCACCTCAACACAATCAGCAGGTGCGATATAGCCCTGAGCTTCGATGTCCTTCCAGGGCGCGTCGTAGCGCTTGGGCCCGATCAGGCTGAACACTTCCCCCTCGCGGCCGTCCTCCCTGACCAGGGTGGCGGTGAGGCCCAGCCTGCGCCGGGCCTGCAGATCTGCGGTCATGCGGAAGATCGGCGCAGGCAGCAGGTGGACTTCGTCGTAGATGATCAGCCCCCAGTCGTTGCCGTCCACGAGCTCCAGGTGCGGATAGAGGCCGCCGCGCTTGGTAGTGAGCACCTGGTAGGTGGCGATAGTGACCGGACGGACTTCCTTCACGGCCCCGGAGTACTCGCCGATCTCCGCTTCGGTGAGCGAGGTCCGCTTGAGGAGCTCGTCCTTCCACTGCCTCGCAGAAACGGTGTTCGTGACGAGGATGAGGGTGGTGGTGGAGCTGGTGGCCATGGCGGCGGCGCCCACCAGGGTCTTGCCGGCGCCACAGGGGAGCACCACCACACCGCTGCCGCCAGCCCAGAAGTTCTCAGCGGCGTGCTGCTGGTACGGCCGCAGTTTCCAGCCGGACTCATCCAGCATGATCGGGTGGGGGGTCCCGTCTACGTATCCGGCCAGATCCTCGGCCGGCCAGCCGATCTTGAGCAGCAGCTGCTTCAGCTGGCCGCGCTGGGATGAGTGGACCACCACGGTCTCGCCGTCGATACGCGGTCCCAGCAGAGGCTGGATCTTCTTGGCGCGGCTGACCTCCTCCAACACCGGATAGTCGTTGGTCCGCATAACGAGGCCGTGCTGCGGATCCTTTTCAAGCCGGAGCCTGCCATACCGGGACATCGTTTCTTCGATGTCTATGAGCAGCGAATGCGGCACCGGGAAACGGGAGTACTTGAGCAGTGTGTCCAGCACCTTCTCCGCGTCCAGGCCGGCAGCCCGCGCGTTCCACAGGCCAAGGGGAGTCAGTCGGTAGCTGTGCATGTGCTCAGGCGCACGCTCCAGCTCGGCAAACGCCGCGATGGCGTGCCTGGCCTCGGTGGCCTGCTCGTGGTCGACTTCGAGGAGAATTGTTTTGTCGCTCTGGACAATCAGGGGGCCGTCGTTCACGCGGTGAAAACCTTCACGGATGGATGTCCTCTGCTGCTTCAATATCGATGATCCGGTGGATGGACAGCACCCGCTCCGTGTCCTTGGCGGGATCAAAGACCCGGACACGTCCGCCAGTCACCGATACCGGAACAACCGTTTCCAGCTTCGCATTCCCAAGGCTGTCCACCACGTTCATGGTCACCCGCTGTTTGAGCCGGATGGCCTTCCGGAGGGTTTCAAGCCCCAGTTGGGTGGCTTCCTCGGCCCCATTGAGCCCGGCCCCGGTCCGGTGGCCGTTCGTCGCCGCGGCATGGCTGCGGAGGACCGCGAGCTGCGCGGTGATCTCCTCATCAGGCGGTGCTGTGCGCGGAGCGCTGTAGACCGGCCGTCCGGTCACGCCGGGAGGCGGTGCCGTCCGGTTAAGGCGCACGACGGCGGAACCCGCCTCTTCGACGGTGGGCGAGAGTCCCAGCCCGCGCAGCACAAGGGCAGTTTGCCGCGGCGGGGCGTGCGAAATCAGCACCGTCGGGGCGATCCGTACCAGGTTGAGTGAGGCTGCCGCGGCTTCACCAGCGAGTTCCGCAAGCGCCGCCTCATCGTCGCTCTGGATGAAGCTGCCGGCCGCGCCCACCCGCAG
>JAPSIT010000061.1 GCA_031178585.1 Arthrobacter sp. | reverse complement strand
TGGCCACACGCATGACAGTTTCGGAATAGGCATCGAGGGCCTCGTCGCCCTGGTCAGGACCTGACGACTGTGCCGGCGCCGTGGACATGACGCGCCTCCCTTGGCGGTTCGGGCTGATGCAGGTTGCTGTGCTTTATCAGATCAACCCGCCCGGCTGCCGGCCTAGTCCCGGGAAGGCTACGCCGTGGGTGAACAGCCCGGTTATGGTCCCTGCCGCCGCAATCGGAAACAGCCGAGTGCCGGCTTAAGCAGCAGCAGCCCGGACCTAGGCCCGGGCTGCTGCTTCAGAATTTAAAACGTGGAGATGGGGGGAATTGAACCCCCGTCCGATGTCGTGTTGTCAGGGCTTCTCCGGGCGCAGTTTGCGTCGGATTTTCTCGGCCCCAGCCGTCCTGCAAACAGGCGGCTGATCCGGGCCCAGTCATCTAAAAGTCCCGTTTACTCCGATGACGGGAGCAAACAGCAGTGGCTATCTAAATGACGCCAGGATCCGGGGCGATAGCAACCCCGGGCTGACGGACTGAACTACTGCTTAAGCAGCGAGTTCGAAGTCAGTGCGCTTAGATTCGGCACTTATTGGTTTGCAGAAAGCGTTTACGAGATAATTCTGCATCCTCGGCCCGCTTCACCTGTCGCGACTAACATCGTCGAAACCGATCATCCCCGTATTCTGTTACCAAACCGGCTGGAACCTTAGCTCCTGCCGGATTACCAATCATAACGCATCATCACCACGAATAATTCCTACCGGCGGTTGCGTTCCCTCATGACGCGAAGGGCCTCACGCTTGTCCTGCTGTTCACGCAGGGTCTGGCGCTTGTCGTAGTCCTTTTTACCGCGGGCAATGCCGATCTCGACCTTGGCGCGGCCATCCAGGAAGTACAGCTGCAGGGGCACCACCGTGAAGCCGGACTCCCTGATCTTGTGGGAAATCTTGATGAGCTCCTCGCGGTGCAGCAGCAGCTTGCGGCGCCGCCGTGCGGCATGGTTGGTCCAGCTTCCCTGGTTGTATTCGGGGATGTGGATTCCCTCCATCCACAGCTCATCGTTGTAGAAGGTGCAGAATCCATCCACCATGGAGGCATGGCCCTCGCGGAGGGATTTCACTTCGGTGCCCATCAGGGCTATCCCGGCCTCATAGGTGTCAAGGACGTGGTAGTCATGCCGGGCCTTCCGGTTGGTGGCCACTACCTTACGGCCACTTTCTTTCGGCACGGTAGAACTCCTCAAATCTTGAAAATGTGCTGCCCGGGGTGTCCCCTGAGCAAAGTCACTCCAGTCTACGACAGGCGGTCCACTCCCGGACTGCCCCAGTGTGGACTGCCCGGAACCTGAGACCCCGGCTGCTACAGCAAACGCATGGGGTCCACTGCTTCACCGTTCAGCCACGTCTCGAAGTGAGAGTGGCAGCCCGTGGAGTTGCCGGTGGTACCCGAGTAGGCAATGAGTTGCCCTTGGCTGACCTGCTGGCCCACAGACACCACCACGCTGGCGTTGTGGTAGTAGATGGTGGTCAGCGAGTTGCCCTGCACCACGCCGTGCGAGATCTTGACGTTGTTTCCGCCGCCGTCATCGCCCCAGCCCGCGGAGAAAACGGTGCCCGCAGCCGGCGCATATACGGGGGTGCCGCAGCTTGCGCCAAAGTCGATGCCGGTGTGCATGTAGCCGCCGGAGCCATAGAAATCGACAGTTCCCGGCGGCGTTGCACGCCATCCGAAACCTGAGGTGATCGGGACGCCGTTGGAGAACGGGTGGCGGAGTCCAAACGACGACGGCGGACCGGGTACCGGAGGCACGTATGGCTTCACGATCCGTGCCCGTGCAGCGGCTTCGGCGTCACCACGGGCACGGGCCTCGGCCTCGGCCCGGGCACGCGCTGCCGCTGCGGCCGCCTCCGCGATGCGTCGCTGCTCGGCCAGCCAGGCCTCGCGCAGCTTGCGGTCCCGCTCAACAATCTCGGCCGCAACAGCCTGCTGACGTGCCTTGACAGTTGCGAGCTTCTTTTGAATGCCCGGCTTGGCAGCTTCCAGTTGCTGGTTCAAGCGCGCCGTGTCCGCGATGAGCTTGTCCACCTTGGCTTTCTCGGCGGCTGCTTCGTCCCGTGCAACCTTTTCCTTCGCAAGTGCGGCGTCGGCCTTCGCCTTCAGGTCCCGGATCTCAGCCTCCACGGCCTCTAGGCGGGCCTGCGAGTTCACGTTGGTGGCGTTCTGCTGGGTCAGCTTGTCCATGGCCGAGTTCTGGCTGCGCATGGCCTGGTCTGCCAGGTCAATCGTGTCAGTGAGGCTGCCGGTGTTGTTCGACCCGAAGAACAGAGTCAGGTTCGAGGGAACTCCCCCGGATTTGTAGGCCTGGGTGGCGATCTGGCCAATCAGCTTCTTCGTGCTGGCGATTTTCTGTTTGTCCGCGTCAAGCTGTTGCGTGATCTTCGCCTTGTTCTGCTGGGCAAGGTCGACGCGGGCAGCCAGTGCCTCCACTTCCTTCACGGCGCTCGCCACCCGGCCCTGGGCCTCGAGCAGAGCCTGCTGGGCACCGGGCAACTGGCCGCGGAACATGACGAGGTCTGCGGCCGCCTTGGAAATCTTGGCATCGACGAATTCGAGGGACTGCTGGACCCTGGACGCTTCGGCCTTCAGCGCTGCCTGCTGGTCCTCAAGTTCGTCGGCAAAACCCGGAGCCGACGCTCCGAGACCGGCTGCCAGCACCACCGCCAGGGCGGCGCTAATGATCCGGAGCTGCCGCCCGGCTGGTGCGCAGGACAACGTGCGGCCGGGCTTGGAGATCATGGGGTTTCCTTCAGTGTTCATGGCCTACACCCTCAAGTATCGGCGGAGAGTCAGCAGAGAAGAAGTACCGGCCAGGACCACGCCCAGTCCGATGAGGGCCGGCGCCAGCAGCAGTGTTTGGGCGGGGGAAATGAAGGCCGTGTCCGGGTATTGGTTGGACATGTATTCCCCGAGGAAGAAGTGGGCAACCGCCCAAAGAGTTCCTGAAGCCAAGGCTGCACCGATGACCGCGGCAATCACGCCCTCGAGAATGAACGGCAGCTGGATCACCGTCTTCGAGGCGCCCACGAGCCGCATGATGCCCGTCTCGCGGCGGCGGCTGAACGCCGAGAGCCTGATGGTGGTCGCAATGAGCAGGATGGCACAGACCGTCATGACGCCTGCGATGATCACCGCAACGAGCGAGGCTGCGTTCATGACGGAAAAGAGCCGCTCCAGCACCTGGCGCTGGTCAATCACCGTTTCCACTCCCGGCTGGGAGGAAAAGGTTTCACTGATGATCTGGTACTTTTCCGGGTCCTTCATGTTGATCCGGAAGGACGCGGGAAGCTGGTCCGGCGTTACGGAATCCACGATCGGAGAGTTCGAGAACTGCTCCTTGAAGTGCTTGTAGGCGTCTTCCTTGGACTCGAACTGGAAGTCGTTGATGTACTGGGACACGGCCGGCGACTCCAGAAGCGTCCGCAGATTATCCTGCTGCTCAGGCGTCGCCGTCCCCGAAGCGCAACCGGCCGCCGTCGAGCCTTCACCGCAGAGGAAGATGGCCACCTGGACCTTGTCGTACCAGTATCCCTTCATCTGGTTGATCTGCAGCTGGAGCATTCCAGCCGCGCCGACGAAGGTGAGGGAGACAAAGGTGACCAGAATGACCGAGACCACCATGGAGAGGTTCCGCCGGAGCCCGCTGCCGATTTCACCGAGGATGAACTGGAGCCTCACAGCCGGCCCTCCCCTGCACCGGTGGTATCGTCGCGCCCGCTGGCGTCCCGCAGCCTGCGGGACTGGCCTACGACGGGGATCATGGACGTGTACAGGGCGCGGGCTTCGTCGCGAATGACCCGTCCGTTCTTCAGTTCCACGACGCGCTTGCGCATTTCATTGACGATGTCGTCGTCGTGAGTGGCCATGACCACCGTGGTGCCGTTCTGGTTGATCTTGTCGAGAACGCCCATGATGCCCATGGAGGTGGTTGGGTCGAGGTTTCCTGTGGGTTCGTCCGCCAACAGGATGCCCGGGCGATTGACCACGGCGCGGGCAATGGCCACACGCTGCTGTTCACCGCCGGAAAGCTCGTGCGGCATCCGCTTTTCTTTGCCTTCCAGGCCGACTGTCTTGAGCACCTCGGGGACGGTGTCCCGGATGACGCTGCGGCTCTTGCCGATCACCTGCATCGCGAAGGCTACGTTCGCGAAGACATTTTTTTGCGGCAGCAGCCGGAAGTCCTGGAACACGACGCCGATACCGCGGCGCAGCCTCGGCACACGCCAGCTCGAAATGTTGGCTACGTTTTGTCCGGCGACGTACACCGATCCGGACGTCGCACGGTCCTCCTTGAGCACCAGGCGCAGAAATGTGGACTTGCCGGATCCTGAAGCGCCCACGAGGAAGGCGAATTCACCACGGTCTATTTCAAGGGTGACAGAGTCCAGCGCGGGCCGGGTCGTCTGGTCGTAGACCTTAGTGACATTTTCGAAACGGATCATGATCCTATGAACCCTGCAGTAGGGACCATGTGGGCCGGCCTGCAACCGGGGCGGGGGCTTTCGCTTGGGGGAAGTAGGGCTCCGGCTTCTCGACTATACCTATGGGGTAAGGCGCTCCCGGGTGAGTCGGAGGGGCGTGTCGCCGACGAGAATTACCTACTTCTCGGCGTTGCGGTTGTCAGTGCGCCACCGGATGCCTGCCTCGATGAAATCATCGATGGCACCGTCGAACACAGCGGAGGTGTTTCCGACCTCGTGTTCGGTCCGGAGGTCCTTCACCATCTGGTAGGGGTTCAGGACGTAGGAGCGCATCTGGTCGCCCCAGGACGCCTTGACATCACCGGCCAGCGCCTTCTTTTCAGCGTCTTCCTGCTCCTTCTTGAGCAGCAGGAGGCGGGATTGCAGCACGCGCAGAGCGGCGGCGCGGTTCTGCAGCTGCGACTTTTCGTTCTGCATGGACACGACGGTGCCGGTCGGGATGTGGGTCAGCCGGACGGCGGAATCCGTCGTGTTCACGGACTGCCCGCCGGGACCTGAGGACCGGAAGACGTCGACGCGGATCTCGTTGTCAGGGATGTCGATGGAATCGGTCTGCTCAATGAGCGGAATGACCTCCACGGCGGCGAAGGATGTCTGCCGGCGGCCCTGGTTGTCGAAGGGACTGATCCGGACGAGGCGGTGCGTCCCGGCCTCGACGCTCAGCGTGCCGAAAGCATAGGGCGCGTTGACTTCGAAGGTGGCGGATTTGAGCCCGGCCTCCTCGGCGTAGGACGTGTCCATGACTGTGGTGGGATAGCCGTGTCGCTCGGCCCAGCGCAGGTACATCCGAAGGAGCATTTCGGCGAAGTCGGCTGCGTCGACGCCGCCTGCACCCGCGCGGATGGTCACCACGGCCTCGCGCTCGTCGTATTCGCCGGAAAGCAGCGTGACGACTTCCAACTCTTCCAGAGCTTTGCGGATCGACTCGAGCTCTGCAGCCGCCTCACCCATGGAATCGGCGTCACCCTCGTCCTGGCCGAGTTCGACCAGCACTTCAAGGTCGTCAATCCGGGAAGCCAGCTTGTTGAGCCGCTCAAGTTCGGACTGGCGGTGCGAAAGGCGGGACGTGATGACCTGCGCGGCCGCGGGATCGTCCCAGAGGTTCGGTTCTCCGGCGCGCTCGCTCAGTTCTGCGATATCTTCCTTCAGCTCCTCGACGTTCGAGACGTTCTCGATGGAGGTGTAAGTGGCGCGCAGCGCGCGGATCTCTGCAGAAAAATCTATTTGAGCCATGGTTGTTTAAGCCTACGCTATCCGCCTCCTCCGACCGGACGACGGACTGTAAGCGGCCCGCTATGGCCCCGATTGCCCAAGCTTGGTTCACTGTGTCGGCCATGGTTCACCGTGTCAGCCTGGAGCGCGCTGTTGACGCCGCCTCTATCCGTATGCCGCCCGGCACCAGGAAGTTCACCACGGGAGGGTGGACCGCGGCACTCAGAACCACGACGGCGGTGGAACCGTCGGGCGTGCCTGTGCCCGGAGCGACGGCCAGGGCGTCAAAGCGGTTGAACCCGCCGTTCCTGGCGAGGTAATCGCTGGCAACGTTCCGGATCCGGTCCCCGCTGAGAACAGCGGACGGGGTCCCGCCGGCCGTTTCCACCTGGCCAAGCGTGTAGCTTCCCGCCGCCGCAACGGAAGCGCCATCGGCCAGTGAGAGGAGTTTCTTGTGCTCTATGTACAGGGTGGAGGCGCCCATTGTCACCGTGCCCACCAAAAGCGCCAGCATGACAAAGCCGATGATGAGGACGGTCATCTGTCCGTCCTCGGTTCCACCGGCGCAGCTTCGTGAGGGCCGTTGCGGCGGCAGGCCTTGCAGGGCGAAGGTTCTCAACGGAACCTGCCGACTATCTGGGTAGCCGTGCCGCTGAGATGGCTCGCATTCAGCCGGAATGCATCGCTGAAAGGGACGAAGGGCAACGGCACGGTCAGATGCACCGTGACGGTCACCGCTGACCCAGCGTCCATGCAGTTCCCGCGATCGCAGCTGACGTCCACGCGGGCGTTGTCGGCCGGGTGCCCGTAATCGGCGAGCGCCACCACGGCGGCCTGCTCGGCAGCCGCCCGCGCTGAAGCCGCATCAGGTTGGGCAACAAAAACCTTGGCGGCCTGGTCCGCCGCGCCCACCACCGCAAATGAACCGCCCTGTATCTGGCCGACGGTGATGACGAAGTAGACCACGGGCACCATAAGGAGCAGCCCCAGGAAGGTGAACTCGACCACCGCGCTTCCCCGCTCACCCGGCGCACGGTCCTTGGATCCGTCTGCCCCGTTGCAGGCGTCGGCAGTACCGCATGCTTCGCGGAGACGCTTCACGAATGGCCGCCCGACAAGGCAGGCCCAGCCAGAGAGTTCAGTTGTTGATGGCGGCATGGCCTTTCACTTCCAGTAAGTCCCGCGGGCCAATCAATCCCACCACCGGCATCGGTGCCCTGACCGTCACTTCGAGGGTCAGGAGCCCCTGAAAAGTGACTTCGCGGGTCTCGATGTCCTGGGCGAAGCTCCCATTGAGGGCGGTGCCGATAAGTTCTCCCGTGCGCTGCCGCGCATCCGCTGCACCGCGGTCGGCCAGCGTGCCATAACGCGCACCCGAAGCGGCGGCGTCGATCAGTGTGTTCCGGACGTGCAGCACAAGCGCAAGCTGGATGATGGCCAAGAAGAACATTGTCAGCAGCGCGCCCACGAGGACAAAATCAACGACCGCGGAACCGCGCTCCCGCTCCAAGCCGTCCGCGTTGACCGGGACCATCGCCTACTTTCCGACCGTGTCCATCGCTTGGTTGAACATGGCCTCAAGGGCAGGCCCGGCAAGCGCCAGCAGCGCGGCGACGAGCACGGCTGACATGAGTGTGATCATGACCCAGCCAGGGACGTCTCCCCTTTCTGCATGATCAGGGTTGGCACGTCCGCCCCTGCGGAACAGCCGGATGGAGGCGGCTTTCGCCCCGAGGAGGCCGCCCAGTGCTGCCATGCGTGCGATTCCCTGCCTGACCATGTTTGTCATTGACTTCCCGTTTCTTTGTGTTGGCGATTGCTTGTTCTTTGAGTTGGTGATTGCTTGGTGGGTGAGGTGGTTCTGTTTGGCGAAGCAGCTCAAGGGAATTTACATATTCAGGCTCAGTGCGGCCAGGCCGGGGAATACGGCAAAGACGACAGTCAGCGGCAGCACCCCAAAGACAAGCGGCACCATCATCGCGATCTCTTTCTTTCCGGCTGATTCCATGAGGTCCCGTTTTGCCGTGTCCCTCACGTCCTGTGCCTGGGCCCGCAATACATCCGCCAGCGGAGTTCCCCTCTCCACTGCCACGATGATGCCGTCCACGAACCGGATGAGCGGCCCGAGGTCCGTGCGGGAGGAGAACCCCTGCAGGGCTTCCACGAGGGGTTTTCCGGCACGCGTTTCTGCCAGCACCTTCCCGAACTCCTTGGAGAGCTCGCCGCGGGCACTCCTGCAGACCCTGTCCAGGGCACCTGTGGCACTCTCACCGGCGCCCACTGCCAGGGCCATTAGCTCGGCGAGGCTCGGAAACTCGGCCATCATCCTGGATTCCCTCTTCCTGATCTCCTGTCCGAGCCAGTAGTCCCGGAAGAGAAACCCGCCTACTGCACTTCCGGCCGTTGCCACGACAGCCAGTACGGGGCTAAACCTTCCGGTCAGGGCACCCAGGGCAATCATTGCCAAGGCAGCTATGAAGCCGCCGGCTGCCCAGACCAGCTGTTCGGCGCGGAAGTGCACGGGTGACTTGTTGATACCTGCCTGAGCCAGCCGGCGGGCCAGGGTGGAGGAGCCCAGGTTGAACCGGCTGAGCTTGGCCATCCCGTCTCTGATCAGCGGGCGGATGATGCGCTCCAGAGGCCCGAAAGGCGTGAGGTTGTGGTCCACCGTCCGCAGCAGCCTGGACTCCAGGTTGTGGGCTTTGAGCTGCGGCTCGATCCGTTCCACGAAGCTGATGGGGCGCATGAACGGAAGCCGGACGAGCAGGAGCCAGAGTCCCGCGCCCAAGAGCAGGCCCCATACGATGGCAGCCGCCGGTACCGCCGTCATCGAAGGACCCGCTCCTCATCGGGTAGGGCACCGATCCGCAGCATGATGGAGTAGCAGACCAGGGAGACGACCAGGCCTCCGAGCAGGACTGCCGCCCCCATTGGCGTGTTGTAGGCCGCCACGGCTTCAGGCCTGCTTGCCAGCAGCACGATGACGAACCATGGGGCTGCAACGGCAAGGCGGGCAGCGTTGACCGTCCAGGACTGCCGGGCTTCCAGCTCACTTCTGGTTCTGGCACTTTCGCGGAGGAATTCGGCCAGGGTTCCCAGCAGCTTGCCTAGGTCAGAGCCGCCCACTTCCCTTGTCAGTCTCAGTGCCTCGATGATGCGGTCGGCGACGGGATCCGCAAGCCGTTGCTTGAGCTTGTTCAAAGAGGCGTCGAACTGGCCTCCTGCGCGGTAGTCCGAGCCGAAGTCACGGAATACGGCGCGCAGCTCCTCCGGTCCCTTCTCGCCCAGCTGGATAAGTGCCTCAGGCAGGGAAAGGCCGGCCCTGATGGCGGATCTGAGATGGTCGACTACGTCAGGCCAGAGCCGGCGCAGCATGGCAGTCCGCCGCCGGGCCCGCCATCTCACCGCAACAACCGGCAGCCATGCTCCGAACAGCCCGAAGCACAGGGAGATTGGCCATGACTTGCTAACGGCGAAGAAGACCAGGGTCACGAACAGCCCGAGCCCCAGGCAGCTGCCGATGAGACCAGCGACGGTGACCCGCTCGACCCCGGCGGCAAGCAGCAGATCCTGCATTCGGCTGGTTCTGGGCGCACGCCTGGCTGTTTCCGGCTGCACCCAGGTGGACCACCA
>JAPSIT010000012.1 GCA_031178585.1 Arthrobacter sp. | reverse complement strand
CAGATCCAGGTTGCCCGCAACATGACCCCGGAATGGGAAGAAGAGGACTGATCATGAGCCGCCATACACTGTCCGTTCTGGTCGAAGACAAACCCGGTGTGCTGACCCGCGTGGCGAGCCTTTTCGCGCGCCGTGCCTTCAACATCAACTCCCTGGCGGTAGGCCCGACGGAAGTTCCGGGCATGTCCCGGATGACTGTCGTCGTCGACGCCGACGGCGACCTGATTGAACAGGTCACCAAGCAGTTGAACAAGCTGGTCAACGTGATCAAGATTGTTGAACTGACTTCCGAATCTTCCGTGCAGCGCGACCACATCCTGGTCAAGGTACGTGCGGATGCCGCAACTCGTCTGCAAGTGACCCAGGCTGCAGACCTGTTCCGCGCTTCAGTGGTTGACGTCTCCACAGACTCCGTCGTCATCGAAGCAACCGGCCACCCGGAAAAGCTCACGGCACTGCTGTCAGTGTTGGAGCCTTTCGGGATCCGCGAAATTGTGCAGTCCGGCACCCTGGCCGTTGGACGGGGATCCCGCTCCATGAGTGATCGGGCTTTGCGTTCCGCTTAGCGGCCGCTCCGCCCGAACCGCAGCACCAAAGACACCTATCTACAAGAAATCCACTCAAGAGGAGTTACGCAAGTGACTGAAATGTTCTACGACGACGACGCAGACTTGTCGATCATCCAGGGCCGCAAGGTTGCCATTGTGGGCTACGGCTCCCAGGGCCACGCCCACGCGCTGAACCTGCGCGATTCCGGCGTCGAGGTTGTCATCGCCCTCAAGGAAGGCTCGCCCTCCGCCGCGAAGGCACAGGACGCAGGCTTCACGGTCAAGAACGTTGCCGACGCCGCCGAATGGGCCGACGTCATCATGATCCTTGCGCCGGACCAGTACCAGCGCTCGATCTTCAACGAGTCCATCAAGGACAAGCTGACCCCCGGCAAGGCCCTGGCGTTCGCCCACGGCTTCAACATCCGCTTCGGCTACATCGAGGCACCGGAAGGCGTTGACGTCATCCTGGTCGCCCCGAAGGCCCCCGGCCACACCGTGCGCCGCGAGTTCGAAGCCGGCCGCGGCATCCCCGACATCATCGCCGTTGAGCAGGACGCCACCGGTTCCGCCTGGGAGCTGGCCAAGTCCTACGCCAAGGCCATCGGCGGCACCCGCGCCGGCGTCATCAAGACCACCTTCACCGAAGAGACCGAAACCGACCTCTTCGGCGAGCAGGCTGTCCTGTGCGGCGGTGTTTCCCAGCTGGTCCAGTACGGCTTCGAGACCCTGACCGAGGCCGGCTACCAGCCGCAGATTGCCTACTTCGAGGTGCTGCACGAGCTCAAGCTCATCGTTGACTTGATGTGGGAAGGCGGCATCGCCAAGCAGCGCTGGAGCGTTTCTGACACCGCTGAGTACGGCGACTACGTCTCCGGCCCGCGCGTCATCACCCCCGAGGTGAAGGAAAACATGAAGGCCGTCCTCGCCGACGTCCAGTCCGGTGCCTTCGCCAAGCGCTTCATCGAGGACCAGGACAACGGCGGCGTCGAGTTCAAGGAGCTGCGTGCCAAGGCTGAGCAGCACCCGATCGAGGGTGTCGGCCGCGAACTGCGCTCCCTGTTCTCCTGGCAGCAGCAGGACGAGGACTACGTAGAGGGCTCGGCAGCCCGCTAAGGCTCCGCGCCGTTCGAGCGCAACAGTGCCGTTCGAACGCGACGGCGTTCAAGCGCGACAGTGAGGCCGGGTTCACACTTAACAATGTGAGCCCGGCCTTTCCGTCAGCCTAGACTTTATTCATCCCCAGGACTGCAACGCAGAGGATCAGCCGTGTCAAAACCCGTAGTATTGCTCGCCGAAGAACTTTCGCCCGCCACCATCGAGGCCCTTGGCCCGGACTTTGAAATCCGCCAGACCGACGGCGCCGATCGTTCGCAGCTGCTCTCCGCCATCGGGGACGTCGACGCCATCCTGGTCCGCTCCGCAACCAAGGTTGACGCCGAGGCCATCGCCGCCGCGAAAAACCTGAAGGTGATCGCCCGTGCCGGCGTCGGCCTGGACAACGTGGATATCAAGGCCGCCACCCAGGCCGGTGTCATGGTGGTCAACGCCCCGACGTCGAACATCGTCTCCGCTGCAGAACTGACCGTGGGCCACATCCTCAGCCTTGCACGCCACATCCCGCAGGCGAGCGCTGCGCTCAAGGACGGCGAGTGGAAGCGCTCCAAGTACACGGGCATCGAACTGTTCGAAAAGAAGATCGGCATCATCGGCCTTGGCCGGATCGGCGCGCTGGTCGCCGCCCGCCTCCAGGGCTTCGACACGGAGATCCTCGCCTACGACCCCTACATCACTTCCGCCCGCGCCGCCCAGCTCGGCGTGAAGCTGGTGACCCTCGATGAGCTGCTTGCGCAGTCGGACTTCATCACGATCCACATGCCCAAGACCCCCGAGACGGTCGGCATGCTGGGCGCCGACGCCTTCAAGAAGATGAAGAGCACGGCCTACGTGATCAACGTGGCCCGCGGCGGCCTCGTTGATGAGGAGGCTCTCTACACCGCACTTCAGGACGGCCAGATCGCCGGCGCCGGCGTGGACGTCTTCGTGCAGGAGCCCGCCACCGACCTCCCGTTCTTCAAGCTGGACAACGTGGTGGTCACGCCCCACCTGGGTGCCTCCACGGACGAAGCCCAGGAAAAGGCCGGCGTCTCTGTCGCCAGGTCCGTCCGCCTGGCGCTTGCCGGCGAGCTCGTTCCCGATGCTGTCAACGTGGCCGGCGGCGTGATCGCCCCCGACGTCCGCCCCGGCATCCCGCTCATCGAGAAGCTGGGCCGCATCTTCACGGCCCTGACCCACGCCTCGCTGACCCAGATCGACGTCGAGGTCGCCGGTGAAATAGCCGCCCTGGATGTGAAGGTGCTGGAGCTCGCAGCGCTGAAGGGCATCTTCGCCGACGTTGTCACCGAGCAGGTCTCCTACGTCAACGCCCCGGTAATCGCCGAACAGCGCGGCATCAACGCCCGGCTGATCACCACCCCCGAGGCCGAGGACTACCGCAACGTCCTGACCCTGCGTGGAGCCCTGAGTGACGGGTCCCAGATCTCTGTCGCCGGTACCCTCACCGGCCCGAAGCAGGTGCAGAAGCTGGTGGGCGTCAACGGATACGACGTCGAAATCCCCATCAGCGAACACCTGGTCGTCGTGTCCTACGCCGACCGTCCCGGCGTGATCGGCACCATCGGCCACATTCTGGGCATGAACAACATCAACATCGGTGGCATGCAGGTTGCCCGGAACGCGGAAGGCGGACAGGTACTGGCGCTGTTGACGATCGACAGCTCCGTCCCGCAGCAGGTCCTGGATGCCATCAAGGCCGGCATCGGTGCCGAGATGGTGCGTGAAGTGGATCTCGAAGACTAGGAAGATGAACACGGGGTGAACTCCGCACCGCCGGGTCACCCCGGCCACATTTGATTGGCCGGTCTGCGTACAATGGCTAGGTCCGTTTTCGGATCCTGCCGGCAGGCCGGCCAATTACTTTTTTGCACACCCGCAAGGGCAACCTCCACCTCACCGGTGCTGAGGCGTGCGCACGCAATCCAGGTTTCAGGGAGCCCAATGAATGCCGTCCAGAGGTTCATCAGAAGCAGAGTGCTGCTGCTGACCGCTGCCATTTTGACCGCCGCCATGTGCCTCTCCGTCCTGGTCCAGACGCAGTCCCAGGCTGCCCTGACCAGGACCGTGGACGAGAACTCGCGCGGGCTCTACGACATCCTGGTACAGGCCAAGGCGGGTTCCGGAGGGGCACTGATGCAGCCGGAGATCGCCACCGGCCAGGGCGGCATCAGCTTCGACCAGCTGCAGGGCATCAGGGATCTGTCCGGCACCTCCGTCGCGGCTCCCATCAGCCTGGTGTCCCGCGTGACCCAGAACCTGGAGGCACCCAGGCTCGAGGCCATGGACTACCTCGGCTACAACTCCGGGCTTGTGGGCACAGCCACCGCCGGTGACCCGAGCGCCACCGATCCGGGCAAGTGGCCCGCCGCAGAGTCAGTGCTCAGCGAAACACCTAAAAAGTACCGCCTCACGGCAAGTGCCACGAGCTCCGACGGGTCCACTGAGCGGACACTCTTCAAGTCCACGGCGGAAGGGACCCTGGGCAAGGCCCGCCTCGTCGAGGAGGATACCCCCGGTGGTAAGAGCACGCGCATCGCCGGGCCCGAGGGGGAGACGGGCATCAAGTTCCCAGCACCCGCCGGAGGCTCCGAACATAATCTTTTCAACCTCACCGTTGCCCTGCCCATGGCACCCGAGGTCACCGAGTCCGTGGTCGCCGTCGACCCCGTCGCGGAGCGGGCCCTGCTCGGGTCCGCCGGAGACTTCCTGGCCCCGCTGGAGAAGGCTCCGCCGGCGGACGCCCGCAACGCCGAAGCTGTCGGCCGCCACTTTGAAAGCCTCTTCACCGGCGGCATCGGGATGAAGGAACTGGAGGAGGGCCCGGACTTCCTGGGCGTCAAGCTCAAGTACTGGGCGCCGCTGATGACCCAGTACCAGCAAGCGAAGATGAACGGTCAGCTGACCGAGGACTCGAAAGCGATTCCGCTGATCGTCCGCTCGGGCACGTCCCTTGACCTGAAGTACTCGGTGAAGATCGAGGAAATCGACGACGCCGGAAACGTGGTCAAGGACGTCGGAACTGTTGACCGCTCCCTCGGCAGCGACTACCTGCCCTTCGTGTCCAAGTCGCCCTTCGCCCTGGCCTGGCCCGGATCCACCGACCACTCCAAGCTGCTGGGCAACCCCGAAAGCTTTGGCCGCGGCCTCTACACGCCTGCCACCTGGAGCACGGACTTCGCCTCCGCGCCCAAGTACAAGGACGGCTCGACGGCGGGCAACGGCGCCGTTGACAAGACCGCGACGCCCGGCGAATGGGTCACCGTGAACAGGCTTCCGGAGACGTCAGCAACCGGTGACCCCGTGGACCAGACCCAGCGCAATCCCGTGGACGAGCGCTCCTACCGGGAGAGCCTTGAGACGGGGGAGAAGCTGGCCGCGCCGCTCGCCATGGTCTACGGTACGTTCGATCCCGCTGAGGTTCAGAAGGCAGCCGGGGACGTGAACCGGCTTCCGCTGGGCGGCTATGACCCCACCCCCATGACCCTGACCAAGGACGCCAAGGGGAAGGACGTCGAGGACACCACGCTCAAGCCGTCGCTGAGCGCCACGGGGCTGGCCAGCCAGTCGGCCGGCGCCATCACCGACTACTACGGCCTTGCGGCCGCCCGCGGATACGAGAAGAACGCCTCCGTCATTGACGCCGTGCGCGTCCGTGCCGGTGTCCCCGGCAGCTGGAAGCAGGCACAGCCGGAGGTTGAAAAGCTCGCCAACGAGATCCGGGACATGGGACTGGAGGCCACCATCGTGGCCGGCTCGGCCCGGGAGGATGCCAACATCTTCGTCCCCGGCTACTCGAAGGACGACGCCGGCAAGGAATCCGCGCTGGGCACCGTCCAGCAGTCGTGGGTCAGGCAGGACGCCGCCGACGCCGTAACGGGCTCGCTGACCGCTACGAACCTTACGCTGCTCTTCCTGACGCTCTGCGGCGCCGCGCTGCTGACCGGGGCGTCGACCGTGAGCTACGTGCGCCAGCGCCGGCGCGAGGCCGGCACCCTTCGCGCCATGGGCTGGACCCAGCGCCGCATCCGGTCATGGGTGCTGGAGGAGTTCGCCGTGGGCGCCGCACTGCTGGCCGTGGCCGGCGTCGTGCTGAGCCTGCTGAGCTGGAACCTCGCAACCGTGATTGTTTCCGCATCCGTGCTGGTGCTGTACGCAGCAGCTGCGTTCTTCGCAGCACAGCAGCTGCGGCACCGCGAGGAAGTCGACCAGGAGCCGCAGCACGATGAGCGGCTCATTGCCGTGGACTCCCCGCTGACCTTCGCCAACCGGCAGCTAACGACCAACCGCTTCAACGCCATCTCGCTTGCGGTGGCAGTCGGCGTGTTCGGCGCCGCTGTCGGTGGCCTCATCGCCCTGCTCATCGACATTCCGCGTGCAGCAGGGGCCAGCGCACTGAGCGGGCTGGCCGCCACCAGCATCGCCCTGCCCAGCCTTGTTCTGGGGCTGTCCGGTGTTGCCGTGGCGCTCCTGCTCACCCTCGTGACGGGGCGCTTCGAGCTGCAGGCCAAGCGCCAGTACCTCGGCACCCTGGAAGCGATGGGATGGAACCCTGACATGCTCGGCCAGGTCCGTCTGTTCGAAAATGCCCTCGTGGGAGCGGTGGCTGTACCGCTGGGCGTCCTGGGCGCCCTCGGTGTCGGGCTGCTCCTTGCTCCCTACGCCGCGCTCTGGGCCGCCGTGGCCGGGCTCGTGGCAGTCCTCTGCTGGATTCCGATTGCAACGAAAGTAGTCCAATGACCAACGACCGCAACCTTCGCCGCCAGCGCGGGAACGACGACGGCGAAGGCGCACTCCAAACGCGTGCCAGCACCATCGTCAAGGCCGCCGATCACGGTACACCGCTGGAACTGAGCAACATCACCATCCGCTACGGCGGTGGCAAGGGCGGAGCCGACGCCGTCAGCGTCGTAGAGGGCTTCGACCTGACTCTGCACGCGGGCGAGATGCACTGCGTGGCCGGCCGCAGCGGTTCCGGCAAGACCAGCATCCTGACGGTTGGAGCGGGACTTACGCTGCCGACGTCGGGCCGGGTGCTCTGGGAGGGCCAGTCGCTCGAAAGCATGAGCGACGACGAGATCGCCGACCGCCGCCGTGCCCTGATCGGCTACGTCGACCAGGGCGGCGCCCTGATCGACGGCATGAGCGCGCTCGAGAACGTGCTGCTGCCCGCCGTCCCGGACGGCGAAGTGGAACAGCGCCGCGACATGGCCAAGGACCTGCTGGACCTGGTGGGCCTGGGCCGGAGGATGCGGCACCGCCCTGCCCAGCTCTCCGGCGGTGAGCGCCAGCGCGTAGCCATTGCCCGTGCCCTCATCCTGGGTACGCGCGTGCTCGTGGTCGACGAACCAACTGCGAGCCTGGACAGGGCCTCGGCGAACCGCATCATCAGCATCCTGAAGGACACGACGTCCGACGGCATTGCAGTCCTTGTTGCTTCACATGATCATGAACTGGTCCGGCTGAGCGATACGCTGACCGAACTGATCTAGCTCCGTCCCTCCGCACCAAAGGTAACTTTCCGCCCGTGACTTCCTCAGACAAGAGCCCGTTCTACATCACTACGGCCATCACCTACCCCAACGGTGTGCCGCACATCGGCCATGCGTACGAATACATTGCCACCGACGCAATGGCACGGTTCAAGCGGCTGGACGGCTACGACGTGATGTTCCTGACCGGCACTGACGAGCACGGGCTGAAGATTGCCCAGACCGCGGAGAAGGAAGGCATCACGCCCAAGGAGCTCGTGGACCGCAACGCGGAAATCTACAAGGCGGCACATGCCGCCCTCGGAATTTCCTACGACCGGTTCATCCGCACCACGGATGCTGACCACTACGCCGCGTCACAGGCCATCTGGAAGAAGATGGAGGCCAACGGAGACATTTACCTCTCCAAGTACGAGGGCTGGTACTCCGTCCGCGACGAGGCCTACTACGGGGAAGACGACACCGTGGTCAAGGAGGACGGCGCCCGGTACACCAAGGAGACCGACACCCCGGTCACCTGGACGGCCGAGGAAAGCTACTTCTTCCGCCTCTCCAACTACCAGGACAAGCTGCTGGCGCTCTACGAGGCCCAGCCGGAATTCGGCGCCCCACAGTACCGCTTCAACGAGGTCATCAGCTTCGTGCGCCGCGGGCTCGAGGACCTGTCCATCAGCCGCACCACCTTTGACTGGGGCGTGCCGGTGCCCGGCAACGACAAGCACGTCATGTACGTCTGGGTGGACGCCCTGACCAACTACCTGACAGGTGCGGGGTACCCGGACACCGAGGCCGAGTCGTTCAAGAAGTACTGGCCTGCGGACGTGCACGTGATCGGCAAGGACATCTCGCGCTTCCATGCAATCTACTGGCCCGCCTTCCTGATGAGCGCCGGGCTCGAACTGCCCAAGCGCATCATGATCCATGGCTTCCTGAACAACAACGGGGTCAAGATGTCCAAGTCCCTGGGCAATGTCGTGGCACCTGAGGACTTCGTGGCCCAGTACGGCCTTGACCAGGTCCGGTTCTTCTTCCTCCGCGAGGTTCCCTTCGGTGCCGACGGCAGTTACAACCATGAAGCAATTGTCGGCAGGATGAACTCGGACCTCGCCAACAACTTCGGCAACCTGGCCCAGCGGTCGCTCTCAATGGTCGCGAAGAACTGTGAGGGCAAAGTTCCGGTACCCGGCGCCTTCACCCCAGCGGATGAGGCCATCCTGGCCCAGGCAAACGCCCTGCTTGACCAGGCACGCGCCGCCTTCGACAAGCAGGAATTCAGCCGCGCCCTCGAGGCCATCTGGAGTGTTCTGGGCGATACGAATGCATACTTTGCGGAGCAGGCCCCCTGGGTGCTGCGGAAGACCGACGTCGAACGCATGCAGACGGTCCTTTACGTGACCCTCGAGGTACTGCGCATCGTGGCGATCCTGGCCCAGCCGGTGATGCCGTCCGCGATGGCCAAGCTGCTGGGCTCGCTCGGCCAGCCTGAAGGTGAGGCGCGGCAGTTCACCGCGGTCCCGTTGCCCATTGCTGCGGGCACGAATCTTCCCGCACCCGCTCCGGTCTTTCCGAAGTATGAAGAGCCGGCCGAAGCCTAAGCCTGCGCTCCTGCCGGCCCGTTTGCCGCCGGCCGAACGCCCCCTTGTCCTGGTTCCACCCCGGGGCAAGGGGGCGTTTTCGTCTGAGGTGGGGCACCGCGGAGCCCCCAAGTAGTACCGAGTACACCGGGGTCGGTGAACCTGCCGCCCCCAAGTAGCAGGCCCAAAGAAGGCGTACAAGCTACTCGGGACTGCCGCAAAGCCGCATCCTAGCCTGAAGCTGCAAGCAGACTGACGACGACTTGGGAACAATCATCGTCCCCACTTCCGCCGTTTGATGTCCAGGCGGTGGTGGCATGACAAATGGAAGGCCCCCCGGTCCCGTCAGTCCGATCCAGCGGTATGGAGGGACATGTAATGAGACGAACTATCGCGGCAGCCGGAATTCTGGGTCTAGGACTCCTGGGGACGACGCTTCCGGCAAGTGCGACGCCCGACAACGGGCATGGCAATAACGTCAGTATCTGCCATGAAACGGGTTCTGAGACCAACCCGATCGTCGACATCGACGTGAATGAAAATGCCGTCAACGGCCATGGGTCCGGTGAGAACAGCGGCCAGGGTGGCGGGCCCGGAGGCAACAACGGCCACGGCGGCCACGACGACGACGAGTGCTACCAGGAGCCGGGAGGCAACGAGGAGCCCAACGTGCCGCCGGTCGTGGAACCTCCTGCGGAGCCCCCGGTTGACGCACCGCCTGTAGAGGAAGCTCCGGTGGTCGCCCCGCCGGTTGTGGCACCCCCGGTTGCGGCGCCGCCGGCAGTAGTGCCGCCGGCTGTAGTGCCTGAAGCCCCCGCCCCGGTGGTGAAGCCGGTCGTTAAGCCGGTTGTTAAGCCGGCGGTGAAGCCTGCAGCCAAGCCTGTGGCCATGCCGGCCGCAGCTGCGCCCACGGATGCGGCCCCTGTCGCTGCGATGCCTGTCGCAGCGCCGGCGACCAATGCCGGGTACAACGTCCAGACGGCTGCTGGCGGGGATGCCGGAACAGGGATTCCGTCGTGGCTCGCGACGCTGACGGGTGCGTTGGCCGGGCTGTCGGGGCTGGTGCTCCTGCGGGGTGGCAGGCGGGCCAGGAAGCTCGAGGGCTGAGCAACAGGGATTGGCGGGTGTCACGGGCTGGACGTGGCACCCGCTCTTCCTGAATCCGTTCGAAGGAGAATGACATGCCCAAACACCTCGGGACCAGGCAGTCCCGGTCCGCCGGCGGCCGCAGGCTGCTGTTGGGCTATGCCGACCTTTTGATCCTGTCATTTTGCTGCCTAGGGATGCTGGCAGCGTGGCTCACCTACGGCGCCGCAGGGGCGGGGCATGGCGCCGCCGGGACCGGCCCGGCGGTCCGGTACTCCCCGGCCGCCCCCATTACCCAGTTCCCCCACCCGCTCCAACCTGTACAGCCTGCTGGGGGACAGCCGGGAGCGACCTCGCCCGCCGCCGGCAACGCGTCCGCGGCTGTTAGGGTGCCTGCCGCGGGCACGGCGGCAACTGCCAAAGCCGCAGCGCCCAAACCGGTGGTGGTCACAGCCGCGCCGCCGCAACGCATCATCTATCCCGCCGCCGGCATGGATGTGGTGGTGCACCCCCTGAAACCGGACGGCAACGACACTGCGGGCAGGTCGATTGTGCCCCCTGAAACCATGGACGGCTACTGGCTCACGCCCTTCGGCCGGCCGGGGACCGGATCGGTGAACACGACGTACGTCATCGGGCACAGTTGGGAAGGCCAGGACGCGCCGTTCAATCACTTGAGTTCATCCGCCGCGCCGGGCGACGTTTTTACCGTCGTGACTTCAAAGGCCAAGCTGGTGTACCAGGTGGACTCCGTCGCCACCTATATGAAATCAAGCCTGAAGGACAGCTCCATCTGGGACGTCGTTCCAAACCGGCTGGTCCTCATCAGCTGCTACACGGAGGACCTGTGGGGCAAGAACGTGGCCCTCGTGGCGTCACCCGCTAAGGGAAAGTAGCCGCGCGGGCCAGAAGGCGAAGCGGCTTTGCGTCCGGATTGTGGGACGCTTTGCCCAGAATGTGGATAGCTTGGCTACCCTGAAAAACATGAGCGCATCAACGATTAATCTTGCTGTTATTCCGGGCGACGGCATCGGCCCCGAGGTCACCGCCGAGGCCATCAAGGTCCTCGAGAAAGTCGTCGCCGCCGAAGGCGTTACCCTCGAACAGACCCACTACAAGCTTGGCGCACAGCACTGGCTCGAGACCGGCGAGACGCTCCCCGACGAGGTTCTGGAAGACCTGCGGACGCGCGACGCCATCCTGTTCGGTGCCGTCGGTGCCGCGCCGGGCGACACGCGGATTCCCTCCGGCATCATTGAGCGGGAAATGCTCCTGAAGCTGCGGTTCAGCCTTGACCACTACGTGAACCTGCGCCCGTCAAGGCTCTACGGCACGGTGGGCAGCCCGCTTTCCAACCCCGGAGACATCGACTTCATCGTGGTCCGCGAAGGCACCGAGGGTCCTTATGTGGGCAACGGCGGTACGCTGCGCGGCGGAACGCCGCACGAAGTGGCCACGGAGGTGTCGCTGAACACCGCCCACGGCGTGGAAAGGGTGGTCCGGGATGCCTTCCGGCGTGCCAGCGAGCGGCCGCGCAAGAAGGTGACGCTGGTCCACAAGCACAACGTGCTCGTCTATGCGGGCCACCTGTGGAAGCGCACGGTGGAGGCTGTGGCACAGGAGTTCCCCGAGGTCACCCACGACTACCTGCACATCGACGCCGCCACCATTTTCATGGTCACCGACCCGGCGCGCTTTGATGTGATCGTCACCGACAACCTCTTCGGCGACATCATCACGGACCTGGCCGCGGCCATCACTGGCGGCATTGGACTCGCAGCCTCCGGCAACATCAACATGGACCGCACCGCCCCGTCCATGTTCGAGCCGGTCCACGGTTCGGCGCCGGACATCGCGGGGCAGCAGAAGGCGGACCCCACGGCTGCCATCCTCTCGGCGGCGCTGCTGCTGGACCACCTGGGCTATGCAGGCGCGGCACGGAAGATCGAGGCAGCGGTTGCGGCCGACATTGAAAGCCGGAACGGCGAAGTACGGGGCACCAGCACTGTTGGCGACGCCATCGCCGCGGCCGTTTAGCCCCGCACAGCAGGCGTAAGCTTGTCCTGAATCACCAATTTGCTGCCGTGGTCCGATGCTGAACCACGTTCACCTGCCAGGCAGCCGACCGTGGAGGAACCATGACTCAGACTGCCCATGGCGTCGAATTCACCCAGCAGCCCTCGGCAACCCCGAAGTCCGCTGAAGAGCGTGCAGCCATCCTGGCGAACCCGGGATTCGGCAACTACTTCACCGACCACACCGCGGTCGTTGACTACAAGGTGGACGAGCACGGGAACGGCGGCTGGCACAGTGCCCGGATCGAGGCCTACGGGCCCATCATGCTCGACCCTTCTGCCGCTGTGCTGCATTACGGCCAGGAGATTTTCGAGGGCCTGAAGGCCTACCGCCATGCTGACGGCACCGTCTGGACATTCCGTCCGGAGGCTAACGCGGCACGCCTGAACCAGTCGGCCCGCCGTCTTGCCCTCCCGGAGCTGCCGGCCGAATACTTCCTCGGCGCGATCCGCGAACTCGTCAGCATGGACAAGGACTGGGTCCCGTCGGGGGACGGTGAAGCGCTCTACCTCCGTCCGTTCATGATCGCCACGGAGGCGTTCCTGGGGGTCCGGGCCGCCCGCGAGGTGTCCTTCCGGGTCATCGCCTCGCCCGTCGGCAACTACTTCGGCGGCGAGGTCAAGCCGGTTTCGATCTGGATCTCCCGCAACTATGCGCGGGCAGGCCGTGGCGGCACCGGCGCGGCCAAGTGCGGCGGCAACTACGCGGCATCGTTGATCGCCCAGCAGGAGGCCGAGGCCAACGGCTGCAAGCAGGTCCTGTTCCTCGACCAGTTCAACGACAACGCCGTTGAGGAACTCGGCGGCATGAACGTCTTCTTCGTCATGAAGGACGGTTCGCTTGTCACTCCGGCCCTCACCGGCACCATTCTGGAGGGCGTCACCAGGTCCTCCATCATCCAGGTCGCCAAGGATATGGGCCGGGAGGTTGCAGAGCGCAAAATAACGCTCGACGAATGGCGCGACGGCGTTGCCTCGGGCGACGTCGCCGAGGTCTTCGCGTGCGGCACAGCCGCGGTGATCACTCCGATCGGGGTCCTGAGGGACGAGACGGAGTTCATCGGCGCGGAGGACGCGAAGGCGGGCGAAACCACCATGGCCATCCGCGAACAGCTCCTGGGAATCCAGACCGGCAAGGTCGAGGACAAGCACGGCTGGCTCACCCGGCTCGCCTAGCCGCCGCCCCCGCATCCAGCGCGGGAACGGACACTTGGGGCACCGGCCAAAGAGCGTACGACGGCGGCCCCGCCCTTGGGCGGGGCCGTTTCGCATGTGTGTGGCCATCCTTCCCTTGCCGGGCGGGGGAGTGATGCGAAGATGGAACGGTGACAGCTGAAAATTCCTCCGCCCTGGTTCGCTGCACCGAGTTGACCCGCTTGAGGCTTGCGCCTAATCCGGGGCCCATGAGCCTGGACGGGACCAACTCCTACCTGATAGCTGCGGCAGGGCATCCCGGAGCGGCCGTGGTGGATCCAGGCCCGCTCGACGAGAAGCATCTCCAAGAGCTTGCGCTGGCCGCCGGCCCCGTCGAGCTGATCCTGATCACGCACCGCCATGCCGACCATACGGCCGGAGCAGCGCGTCTCCACGAACTGACGGGGGCACCGGTCCGTGCCGGCGATCCCCGCCACTGCATCGGAGAACCACCGCTCCAGCCCGGCGAAGTCATCTCTGCCGCCGGAACGGAGGTCAGGGTGGTCGCCACACCGGGACACACGTCCGATTCCGTCTGCTTTCACCTGCCCCTCGACGGCCCCGCGGGATCCGTGCTTACCGGCGACACCATCCTGGGCCGCGGAACCACTGTGCTGGACCACCCGGACGGCCGCCTCGGCGATTACCTGGCCTCTCTGGACCGGCTCGAAATACTGGGACCTGCCACGGTGCTTCCCGCCCACGGCCCTGTCCTGCCCGCGCTGGACGCCGTAGTCCGCGCCTACCGCAGCCACAGACTGGACCGCCTCTCGCAGATCCGCGCCGCCCTCGCGCAGCTTGGACCTGACGCCGGCGTGCCGCAGGTCGCCGACGTCGTTTACGCGGACGTCGACGCGTCTGTACGCCGGGCGGCAGAGAACTCCGTGGCAGCCCAGCTGGACTACCTCCGCTCCCTCCGGGAACCGGCCTGACGAAGGGGACGGCATGGACCAAGTAGGCTTGGGACCATGCGTATTGCCCGGTTTGTAGTCGATTCTGATCCCCTCTACGGCGTCGTTGAAGGCGAGCCAGGCAGTGAGGAAATCACTGTCATCAACGGCGACCCGTTCTTCAACGGCGTGGAGCGTACCCATCTCCGCCACAGACTGGAGGACGTCCGGCTGCTGGCGCCCATCATTCCCCGCAGCAAGGTGATCGGCGTGGGGCGGAATTTCACCGAGCACGCCCGTGAACTTGGCAACGAGGTGCCCCAGCACCCGCTGCTGTTCTTGAAGCCCAACACATCCGTCATCGGCCCCAACGATCCCATCGTTCTTCCCGAGTTCTCTGAGGAGATCTCCTACGAGGCCGAACTCTGCGTCGTGATCGGCAGGATCTGCAAGGACGTGCCGGAAGAGCGCGCGGACGACGTCATTTTCGGATATACCTGCGGCAATGACCTCACCGCCCGCGACGTCCAGAAGACAGACCTGCAGTGGGCGCGGGCCAAGGGGTTCGACACATCCGCTCCGCTGGGTCCCTGGATCGAAACTGACCTTGACCCCGAGGACCTTGCCATCAAGGGCCGGCTGAACGGCGAACTCCGCCAGGACGGCAGCACCAACCAGATGATCCGCGGCGTCCGGGAGCTCGTGTCCATCGTCTCCAGCGCGTTCACACTGCTGCCCGGGGACGTCATCATGACCGGAACTCCTGCCGGCGTCGACCTTGTACAGGCCGGCGACCGGTTTGAGGTGGAAATCGAAGGCATCGGCCGGCTCTCCAACCCAGTAGTCCGCCGCTAGCCGCCCGCTTTAGCGGAGATTCAGCAACGCAACCCAACAGGAAGGCCGCCGCGTGAAACCGCGTGGCGGCGTTCCTGTACCGGCCGCGCCGGCGGAGGGACCGCCGTCGAAACCGGTGAACGGTCAGGCGGTAAAGTTGGAGTCACTATGACTACTCCTTCTGCGTCGAACGCCGTCTCCAGCTCTGCCCTCCGTGAAGTCACCGCCGACACTCCCGTGCGTGTCCGGTTCTGCCCTTCGCCGACCGGCACTCCGCACGTCGGTCTGATCCGCACGGCCCTCTTCAACTGGGCACATGCCCGGCACACCAAGGGCACATTCGTGTTCCGCATTGAGGACACGGACGCCGCGCGCGACTCGGAGGAAAGCTACCAGCAGCTGCTGGAGGCGCTGAAGTGGCTCGGCATCACCTGGGAAGAAGGCGTGGAAGTCGGCGGCCCGCACGAGCCGTACCGCCAGTCACAGCGCCTGGACCTCTACAAGGACGTCGTCGCCAAACTCATCGAGGCCGGCTACGCCTACGAGTGCTACTCCTCGCCGGAGGAAGTGGAGGCGCGCCACCGGGCCGCCGGTCGTGACCCCAAGCTGGGCTACGACAACTTCGACCGCGACTTGTCCGACGAGCAGGTGGCCTCATTCAAGGCCGAGGGCCGCGAACCCGTGCTCCGCGTTCGCATGCCCGACGAGGACGTCACCTTCACGGACCTGGTGCGCGGCGAGATCACCTTCAAGGCGGGCAGCATCCCGGACTACGTCATCGTCCGCGCTGACGGCTCGCCGCTGTACACGCTGGTCAATCCCGTTGACGACGCCCTGATGGGCATCACGCACGTCCTCCGCGGCGAGGACCTGCTCTCGTCCACGCCCCGCCAGGTCGTGCTGATCCGGGCACTCATGGATATCGGCGTGGCGAGCTACATGCCCGTCTTCGGCCACCTTCCCTATGTCATGGGCGAGGGAAACAAGAAGCTTTCCAAGCGTGATCCGCAGTCGAACCTCTTTTTGCTCCGTGACCGCGGCTTCATCCGCGAGGGTCTGCTCAACTACCTCTCGCTGCTGGGCTGGAGCCTGTCCGCGGACGAGGACATCTTCACCGTGGACCAGCTGATTGAGAACTTCGACGTCAAGGACGTCCTGGCCAATCCGGCGCGCTTCGACATCAAGAAGGCCGAAGCCATCAACGGCACCCACATCCGCATGCTCGATCCGGAGGATTTCCGCGGCCGGCTGGTCCCGTACCTCCAGGCTGCAGGGTTCGTGGGGGACAGCCTGACCCCGCGCCAGGAGGAGATCCTCGCAGAGGCGGCCCCGCTGATCCAGGAGCGCATCTCCCTGCTGGGTGAGGCACCTGAAATGCTGGCCTTCCTCTTCAAGAACGACGATGCGATCGACATTGCCGATGACGCCCGCAAGGGGCTGCCCCAGAACCTGGACGAGGTGCTCGACGCCGCGCTGGCAGCGCTGGAGCCCCTTGAGGACTGGAGCGCAGAGAACATCCAGACGGCCCTGAAGCAGGCGCTTGTGGAAGATCTGGGCATTAAGCCGCGGCTGGCGTTCGGACCGGTCCGCACTGCTGTCTCCGGCCGCCGTATCTCACCTCCCCTGTTTGAGTCCATGGTGATCCTGGGCAAGGAATCGTCCCTGGCGCGCCTGCGCGCTTTCCGCGGCTGATGCAGGGGCAAGCGGGCGTGGAAGCCGGCGTCGTCCTTGATCACCGCTTCGGCGCGGTGGACGGGGTCCTTTTCGATATTGACGACACGCTGGTTGACCTGGCCTTCTCCATGACCACGGCCCTGCGCGACGTGAGCGAACATCTCCTGCCCGGCCTGGACCAGGCCGGGTGGGAGAGGTTCGGCAGGATATTCACGCACGAAACCACGCATTACTACGACCGCTACTTGGCGGGCGAACTGACCTTCAACGAACAGCGGCTGCTCCGGGGGCGTGCGGCACTGGGCCATTTCGGCGTCGACCTCGGCGAAGGCGACGAAGCCCATACCTGGCTCACTTCCTATGCCCGCCTGCAGCCGAGCTACGTCAGGGCCTTCGAGGACGTTCCGCCGCTGCTGGATGCGCTGGACGCCGCCGGCATACCCTACGGTGCCGTGAGCAACAACGTGCATGACTACCAGCGCGCCAAGCTCGACAGCGCCGGGCTGGAACGGATCCGCCGGCTCGTGGGCACGGACACGGTTGGAGTGCCGAAACCCGATCCCGCCATCTACCTGGAAGGCGTGCGGCTGCTGGGCAGTTCCCCGGGCAGCACGCTTTACGTCGGCGACAACCTCCTGCTCGACGCAGAAGGCTCGACGGCGGCCGGGCTCGTGGGCGTCTGGCTGAACCGTACGGGGGAGTCAGCTCCGGATTACCAGGGGTACGAGGTCGGAACACTCCTCGAGCTGCTGGTCCAGGCGTAGCACTCTGGCCTCGGTCCGGAGGCCGCCGGTAGTCTTGGTTGATGAGTACCGCAACCCCTTCAACGGTCACGTTTGGCGGGCGCTTCGCCCGGGAGCTCGCCGAAATGGCCATCCCTTGGCAGGCGGCGGAAGTGCCGGAACCGCGGCTGCTCGTGCTCAACGAGCCGCTGGCCGCCGAACTCGGTTTCGATCCAGCTGCCCTGAGGGGCCCCGAGGGCCTGCATCTGCTCACGGGCAACCGTCTTCCTGATGGAGCGACGCCCGTGGCGCAGGCGTACGCCGGCCACCAGTTCGGCTGGTTCACCCCCCGACTTGGTGACGGCCGGGCGGTCCTGCTCGGTGAGGTTGCCGACGCTGCCGGGCGCCTGCGGGACATCCACCTCAAGGGCTCCGGGCGTACGCCGTTCGCCCGGGGAGGCGACGGCCTCGCCGCCGTCGGGCCGATGCTGCGTGAGTATATTGTGAGCGAAGCAATGCACGCCTTGGGTATCCCCACGACGCGTTCCCTGGCCGTGGTGGCGACCGGCCAGCCGGTGTACCGGGAGACAGAGCTGCCGGGGGCAGTGCTGGCAAGGGTCGCCAGCAGCCACCTGCGCGTCGGCAGCTTCCAGTATGCGCGCGCAACGGATGACACTGATCTCCTGCGCCGACTCGCCGACCACGCCATCACGCGTCACTACCCGGCGGCCGCCGACGCAGAGAACCCGTATCTCGCCCTCTTGGAGGCCGTCATAGCCTCCCAGGCGTCGCTCGTGGCGAAATGGATGCTAGTGGGCTTCATCCACGGCGTGATGAACACCGACAACATGACGATTTCGGGGGAGACCATCGACTATGGTCCGTGTGCCTTCATGGAAGCTTTCGATCCTGCCACGGTCTACAGCTCGATCGACGAAGGCGGCCGCTACGCCTACGCCAACCAGCCCGTCGTCGCCGAGTGGAATCTGGCCAGGCTTGCCGAGGTTCTCCTGCCCCTGATCCACGAGGACCAGGAACAGGCGGTTGCGCTGGCGGTGGAGTCCCTCGGTGGGTTCCGTCCCGAGTACAGTGCCAGCTGGTCGGCCGGCATGGTGGCAAAGCTCGGTCTGCAGGCGCACGACGACGAGGAGACCTCACCTGTGGTGGACGGCGTGGTAGCTGTTCTTCAGGAAGGACGCGTTGACTACACAACGTTTTTCCGCAGGCTTGGGTTTGCGGCGCGGGGCAAGACTGAACCCGTGCGGAGCCTGTTCACCGATCCGGCCGGTTTTGATAAGTGGGCGAAGAACTGGCTCGCACTGGGTCCGGACGCAGCCTCGATGGACCAGGTCAACCCCGTGTACATCCCCCGCAACCATCTTGTTGAGGAGGCCCTCTCCGCGGCTGTCGGGGGCGACCTCGGTCCGTTCGAACGGCTGGTGGAAGCGGTAAGCGCTCCCTACCGCGAGCGTCCGGGACTTGAGCGATACGCCGCTGCTGCACCGGAGAGCTTTGGGCCTTACCGCACGTTCTGCGGAACCTGATGACCAGGCAGGGCGTTCCCAGCGGACCAGGACGTTCCTAACGCGTCAGCGCGTTCTTTTGCCGGCTGCTGATTTTTGACCGGCGCCCGCAGTTTGAGCAGGTTATCTGGTAGGACCGCGACGTGGTGAAGACGGGGATGAAGAACAGCGTGAATCTGGTGGCGCGCTCTTCCAGGTAGTGCTGGGCAAAGGCCCCGCAGTACTGGCAGGTCGCCGCCCGCGAGGGCAGTTCGGTAACTTTGGTGCTGAATCCGAAGAGGATGAACATCAGGTGCCTTTCAGCTGTCTGGTATCAGCGATGACGGTGGTTATGCCTGGTTGATGACCTTGCGTGGCCAGCAAGGCGATGGCGCGTGCGATTTTCGCACCGCCCAGGGAAGACGGCTCGATGGGGTTCGCATAGTCGCTGTCCTCACCGCACAGGAGGCGCAGGTCGATCAAGGAGATGCCCAGCGAGAAAGCGGCACGGGTTATGCAGTCATTGAAAACCGCAAGGGCGGTCTTGATGGTCCTGTATCCAGGGCCGCTGGAAGGAGTGTCGTAGATGGTGCACACGGCGGAGGGCAGGCCTGTTGACGCCACTGCCGTTGCCATGGCCTGATAGCCGGCAGCGAAGTCGTCCTGGGCAGCGGCGAGGATATTCAAAGCTCCGGTGACATCTCCGGCGGGCATTTGCAGGACGTCGGCGAAACCGAGCGCGTCATTTCCGCCGACGCTGACAACAAGATGCGATGCGTCCTCCGGCAGGAGGCCCAGCTGCCGGTCCACACCGGCCATCACGTCGCCGTCGAGTGCCAGCAGGGTGGCCTGCCACCCGGGCGGGAGTTCCTGGCGGAGTTGCGTGATGACGTCCGGGTCCTCGCCCACGTACGCCTTGTTATCGAAAATAGAATCGCCCAGCAGCACCACGTGGCCGGACGAGGGCGGCGCGCCCGCTAGTGTCATTGCGCCTCCCCGCCCTCACCTGGCGTTCCCGTCAATGGATGGGTGTCCCAGCCATAGGGGTTCGCGCCGGACCCGCCGCTGCGGCAATGGTCATAGCCCTGCTGCCATGCATCCCGGACAGCGGCGACCAGACCAGCCAGCAACGGGTAATAGGGGTGGTCGGGCCCGATGAAAATCATCTCTTCGCGGGCCGTGTCGATGATCCTGCCGATATCGCTCACGGTACTCATGCCGCATCCTGACACGAAAATTTTCCCGTGGCGAGAGCAGGGATGCGGGCTGCGCCGCCGGGTGACGCAGCTAACAACGGACAGGGCCGCTGCCGATTTGTGCAGCGCCAGTCTCTCGGGTAAAGTAATTACTCGTGCTGAGGCGCACGGAGCGCAGGATTGATCCTGCGGGACCGGCCCGAAAGCGACATTGGGATATGGTGTAATTGGCAACACTACGGTTTCTGGTACCGTCATTCTAGGTTCGAGTCCTGGTATCCCAGCTCAGAAATATCGGTGCTATTGTGCTGGTTTTCTTGAATTTCAAAGCGAATTACCGATTTGAAATAAACGCTGAATGTGTGAAACAATCATTCAGCCCGAACGGCAGAAATGCTAATCGGAAAAGTACATGGCCCCATCGTATAGCGGCCTAGTACGCCGCCCTCTCACGGCGGTAACGCGGGTTCGAATCCCGCTGGGGTCACAAAAAAATCCCCCGGAGCCCGGCTCCGGGGGATTTCTTTTTTGCAACGCCTTTTTTGCGCATCCTGACAGTGCCAGGGCCCGGCGCTGGCACCGGTCCAAGGACGCGTCGCGAAGGGCGCCTGAACTGGCATGATGAAGCTGTGACCTCATCCAACGAGCCGGCAACGTCTTCCGATAACACGCTGCCCAGCGGCCAGTCGTCCGTCGAGCAGTCAGCCGCGGCTGTGGCGCTGCTTGAGGCGGTACGCGACGACCTGCACGCCGTCTCCCTCCCTCTGGCCCTGCCCGGAGTCGATGAAGCCAGGCTGGAGATCCGCCGCTCCGTGGCCCAGCTCGAGGACTACATCCTGCCGCGCTACCGCAGCCTGGATGCACCGCTGCTGGCCGTCGTCGGCGGTTCCACCGGAGCGGGAAAATCGACGCTGGTCAACGCTCTCGTCGGCCACCCGGTAACACGGTCAGGAGCAATCCGGCCCACCACGCGGCAGCCCATCCTGCTGCACCATCCTGCAGAAGGGGCATGGTTTGAGGACCAGCGCGTCCTGCCCAACCTCAGCCGCATCAGAGGCGCCGTCGTCTCGACCCAGGTTCCGGCAAACCAGGCCGGGCCGGCTCCGGACCCGGCCTCCATCTCTTCGCTCGTTCTGGTGGCAGATACCGCCGTGCCTGCAGGAATAGCCCTTCTTGACGCCCCGGACGTTGATTCCATCTCCGACGACAACCGCAGGCTCGCAGGACAGCTGCTGGCAGCGGCCGACCTTTGGGTCTTTGTGACCACCGCCAACCGCTATGCGGACGCCGTCCCGTGGAAGCTGCTGCTTGACGCGGCTGCCCGGGACATTATGGTTGCCGTGGTGCTCGACCGGGTTCCTGCCGCCGCAGAAGAGGAAGTCAGCGCCGACCTGCGGGCCATGCTGTCCCGCGAGGGGCTTGGCGGCGCCCAACTTTTCATCGTTCCGGAGGCCGCCCTTGACGCCCTGGGCATGCTGCCGGCTGCCGCCGTCGAACCGCTGAAGACCTGGCTGGCAAATCTTGCCGCCGACGCCGCGGCGCGGGCTGACATTGCCCGGCGGACTTTGAACGGGACCGTGAAAGCACTGGGGCGGCGTGTCGAGTCCGCTGCTGGAGCAGCCACCGAGCAGAGGCGGGCCGCCGCGCTGCTTGCCAGTGATGCCCGAGGCGCCTATGAAGACGCGGTGTCCCGGATTCTCAATGCCACAAGGGACGGCGCACTCCTGAGGGGCGAGGTGCTGGCCCGCTGGCAGGACTTCGTGGGCACCGGCGAATTCTTCCGCAACGTCGAACAGAACATCGGCCGGTTCAGGGACCGGATGGGCGCGTTTTTCAGGGGGGAGCCGCCCCCCGCCGTCAAGGTGGAAACTGCGATCGAAACAGGCCTGCAGGCGGTCATCCTTGACGAAGCGGCCAATGCGGCCGAGGACACAGACCAGCGCTGGCGGTCCAACCCGGCCGGTAGGCAGTTGCTCGGCACCGACGATCTCTCCGGAACAGCCCCTGGATTTGCCGACGACGTTGCCGCCGAAATCCGGGCATGGCAGGGCAGCCTGATGGAACTGATCCGGACCGAGGGGCAGGGCAAACGGACCCAGGCCAGGTGGCTGTCCTTTGGCATCAACGGGCTCGGCGCAGCCCTCATGATTGTGGTGTTTTCCATGACGGCGGGTCTGACGGGACTGGAGATCGGCGTGGCGGGCGGCACCGCCGTCGTCGGCCAGAGGCTGCTTGAAGCCTTCTTTGGCGAGGACGCTGTGCGGCGGCTCGCCCAGACCGCCCGTGAGGACCTCCATGCCCGGTGCCAGAAACTGCTGCAGGGCGAGCAGGAGCGCTTCCTGGAACGGCTGGACTTTGACGAAGGCCCGTCGCCCGACGCACTGGCGGACCACGCGCGGTCACTGGCCCGGCTGGCGGACGCCGCATGAGCCGCCACAGCCTGGCCCGGGAAGCAACCCGTCTCGGGACCAGGCTCGAGGCGCTGGACTCAGCGCGGGAGCTGGCCGAAGGAGTGCTGCCGGGAGAGGCGCTGGACGAGGTATTCCAGGTCCTGGACCGGGCAAGTTCAAGGAGGTCGCTGTCCGCGGACCACACTGTGGTGGGTTTTTTTGGCGCCACAGGCAGCGGCAAGTCAACGCTCTTCAACGCGGTCAACGGTGCCGAAATAGCGACGGCGGCGGCGCGGCGGCCGACGACGTCGGAACCCCTGGCCAGCGTCTGGGGAGCAGAGGGCAGCGAGGCACTCCTTGACTGGCTGGAGGTGCGCCAGCGGCACCATGCCGATCCCGTGCCGGGATTCGCAGACGAATCCAGCGGGCTGATCCTCCTGGACCTGCCGGATTTCGATTCGACCAGGTTGGCCAACCGGGAGACGGTGCAGCGGCTCGTCGGAATGGTGGACGTCCTCGTCTGGGTCCTGGATCCACAGAAATACGCTGACGCGGCCGTGCACCAGGACTTCCTGGCCCCGCTGGCGTCCCATGGAGCGGTCACGCTGGTGGTACTGAACCAGATTGACAGACTGCCCGCGGCCGACGTGCCGCTGGTCGTGGAATCACTGAAGGGCATCCTCGCGCAGGACGGCCTTGGCAAAGTCCAGGTCATCCCCGCTTCGGCGCTTACCGGTGCCGGCGTTGACGCAGTCCGTGCTGCGATCCGCGAGGTGGTCGCACAGCGGGCGGCCCTTTCCTTGCGCCTCTCCGCGGATGTCTCCAGGGCTGCCGCCCTGCTGCATGAGGTCTCCGGAGACGGCGAGGCTGCCGGGGTGAAAGGGAACGCCCGGTCCCGCCTTGCCGAAGAGTTGGCGGTCGCTGCCAATGTTCCGCTCGTGGTGGATGCCGTTGGCCGGTCCTATCGGCAAGAGTCCGCGCGCCGCACCGGCTGGCCGGTGACAAGGTGGCTGCTACGGTTCAGGCCAGACCCGCTCAGGCGCCTGAACCTGCGCAGCAGCGCCAGCCCGGAAGTCAACAGGACCTCCCTGCCCGCGGCGGGGGCGCCGGAACGTGCCCGTACGGACGCTGCCGTCCGGGAGTTTGCAGACACCGCGAGCGACGGCGCGCCCGGCCCATGGCGGGCGTCGATCCGCAGTGCCGCCCGGCAGGGCCGGGACCGGCTCCCGGACGCCCTGGACCAGGCCATTGCGGGCACCGACCTGAAGGCCGGAAGGAAATCCTGGTGGTGGGGGCTGTTCAACGCGGTCCAGTGGCTGGCGCTGCTGGCCGCGGTGGGCGGCCTGGTGTGGCTCGGCGTGCTCGCGCTTCTCGGCTACCTGCAGCTGCCGGTCCCGGAGGTGCCCCGGGTGGAAGACTGGCCCATTCCTACTCTCATGATTGCCGGAGGGGCACTGCTCGGAATACTGCTGGCCATTACCGCGAAATTCATCACAGCGGGGGTTGCGCACGCCCGGGCCACTGCCGCCCGTAAACGGCTCAAGGCGGCCGTTAACCAAGTCGCGAGGAAACACGTCATTGAGCCCGTGGAAGCGGAAATCGACCGGATGAAGGCCTTCAGCGAGGCATTGAAGACTGCACGCAAGTAGCAGCTGATAGGCGGGGGGCAGATGCCCTGGAGGCTGTTACATGCCGGCTGGTTCGACGGCGGCAGCATCACGGACCTTGATCATGGTGCGGAGGTTCCGCGTTGTCGTCGACGCCTTGTACTTGGGCTTGGCGGAGAGCTTGCTGAAGGGGCTCTCGAGTGTCCCTCCAGCCGGTGCCAGCCACGCTGTGGCTTCCGGCCCCAGCCTCGTCTGCTCGACGCCGTCAAGCGCCGCGGCGGCGTCGAAAAGTTCGTCAAGCGCCGCCGGGTCCGAGGCCAGGGTGAGGTATGTGTGGGTGGACTTGTCGTCGGCAGGGTAGGGGCATGCGTTCACGAGCTCTGCCACGCGGTCTGCTGTCAGCACCACCACCCAGGCGTCGTAGCCGAAGGAGTCCCTAAGGCAGGCTTCGAATACGTCCTTGACGGCTGCAGGATCCAGCTTGCTGGCCAGCACGACGTTGCCGCTGGCTAGCAGGGTCTTGACCCCGGTGAAGGGGCAGGTCTGGAGGGCCTGCCTGAGGTCGGCCATCTTGATGTTGATGCCCCCGACGTTGATGCCGCGGAGGAACACTGCATAGCTTGTCATCGGCCCAGAATACTTTGGCTGCCTGGTTTAGGAGATGCAGGGTTTAGGAGACGTAGGGCTTAGGAGACGCAGGGCAGGCGGCAAGCCCCTGGTCGTGCCCTTGCTAGTCGTTGTTCTTGCGCAGCGCTTCTGTCAGGGCCCTGGCGGCGTTGCAGACGACTTCTGCGTGCAGGCGGCCGGGCTGGCGGGTTAACCGCTCGATAGGGCCGGAGATCGAGACAGCCGCGATAACCCGTCCGGAAGGTCCGCGGACCGGTGCGGAAACTGAGGCGACTCCAGGCTCACGTTCGCCGAGGCTCTGACCCCAGCCCCGCCGTCGTACTCCTGCCAGAACAGTGGGGGTGAAGCGGGCGGACTGCAGCCCCTCCAGCAGGCGGTCGTGGTCCTCCCATGCGAGCAGGACCTGGGCGGCGGAACCGGCCTTCATGGACAGTTGGGTGCCGACAGGAATGGTGTCGCGGAGCCCGATGGGCCGTTCCGCGGAGGCAACGCAGACGCGCCAGTCGCCTTGGCGGCGGAAGATCTGGGCGCTCTCGCCGGTGGCATCGCGCAGCTGCATCAGAACCGGACCGGCTGAGGCGATGAGGCGGTCCTCGCCGGCAGCGGAGGCGAGCTCCACCAGGCGGCTGCCGAGCACGAACCTGCCCTGGATGTCCCGGCTGACCAGGCGGTGGTGAACAAGCGCCAGCGCGAGCCGGTGCACTGTGGGTCGTGCCAGCCCTGTTGCCGCTACGAGCTGCGCAAGGGTCGTGGGTCCGGCCTCAAGTGCATCGAGCACCTGGGCGGCTTTATCAATGACCCCGACTCCACTAGAATTGTCCATGTAATGATATTGCCGTCTCATTATCTGAGATGCAAATCTTTGGACTGGCTTATGACAGCGGTCTGCTGTTTCAGTGGAAACCAACAATCAACAGCAGTGAAGGGAGATGGCCATGGCGAACACATTGGCCGAGAAAGTCTGGGACGCGCACGTGGTGCGCAAGGGCGACGGCGACGGTGCCAGCGCTCAGCCTGACCTTCTTTACATCGACCTTCACCTCGTCCACGAGGTGACCTCCCCGCAGGCCTTCGAGGGGCTCCGTCTGGCAGGCCGCAAGCTGCGCCGCCCGGACCTCACCATTGCCACCGAGGACCACAACACTCCCACGTTGGACATCGACAAGCCAATTGCGGACCTGACCAGCCGCACGCAGATCCAGACCCTGCGCAACAACTGCGCCGAATTCGGTGTCCGCCTGCACCCGCTCGGCGATGCCGAGCAGGGCATCGTGCACGTGGTCGGTCCCCAGCTCGGCCTGACACAGCCCGGCATGACCATCGTCTGCGGCGACTCACACACCTCCACCCACGGTGCTTTCGGTGCGCTGGCGATGGGTATCGGCACGTCCGAGGTGGAGCACGTCATGGCCACCCAGACGCTGTCGCTGAAGCCGTTCAAGACGATGGCCATCAACGTCGAGGGAACGCTGCGCCCCGGCGTCACGGCCAAGGACATCATCCTGGCTGTCATCGCCAAGATCGGCACCGGCGGCGGCCAGGGCTATGTCCTGGAGTACCGCGGCTCCGCGATCCGGGCACTGTCGATGGAAGCGCGGATGACCATCTGCAACATGTCCATCGAGGCAGGCGCCCGCGCCGGCCTGGTCGCCCCGGACGAGACCACCTACGCGTACATGAAGGGCCGCCCGCACGCGCCTGAAGGCGCCGAATGGGATGCCGCCGTCGAGTACTGGAACACGCTGCGCAGCGACGACGACGCCGTCTTCGACGCCCAGGTGGACCTCGACGCCGACACCCTCGAGCCGTTCGTCACGTGGGGCACCAACCCCGGCCAGGGCGTCTCGCTCTCCGCCAGGGTTCCGTCGCCCAATGACTTTGGCGACGAGAACGCCAAGGCCGCCGCGGAACGGGCCCTGCAGTACATGGGACTCGAGGCCGGCACAGCGATGAAGGACATCCGGGTGGACACCGTCTTCCTGGGCTCCTGCACCAACTCCCGCATCGAGGACCTGCGCGCCGCCGCGGACGTCATCCGTGGACGCGAGAAGGACCCCAAGGTCCGCATGCTCGTGGTGCCCGGCTCTGCCAGGGTCCGCTTGGAGGCAGAGGCAGAGGGCTTGGACAAGGTGTTCAAGGACTTCGGCGCGGAATGGCGCTTTGCAGGCTGCTCCATGTGCCTGGGGATGAACCCTGACCAGCTCGAGCCGGGGGAGCGCTGCGCCTCCACGTCCAACCGCAACTTCGAAGGACGCCAGGGCAAGGGCGGCCGCACCCACCTGGTATCGCCTGTTGTGGCAGCAGCGACGGCCGTGCGCGGCACGCTGAGCTCACCGTCGGATCTTGGTCCGGCACCGGAAACCGCAGCACTCCAGACCGACGCAGCCTAGGAAGACCTCATGGAAAAGTTCACCACGCACACCGGAGTCGGCGTCCCGCTGCGCCAGAGCAACGTCGATACCGACCAGATCATCCCCGCTGTCTACCTCAAGCGGATCACCCGCACGGGTTTTGAGGACGCGCTGTTCTCGGCCTGGCGGAAGGATCCCGCCTTCATCCTGAACCAGGAGCCGTTCACCACCGGCTCTGTCCTGGTGGCAGGCCCTGACTTCGGTACGGGGTCCTCCCGTGAACACGCGGTGTGGGCGCTGAAGGACTATGGCTTCAAAACCGTCCTGTCGTCCCGGTTTGCCGATATTTTCCGCGGCAACTCCGGTAAGCAGGGGCTGCTGGCCGCCGAAGTTGCCCAGGATGACATCGAGCTCATTTGGAAGACCCTGGAGAACGCTCCCGGCACCGAGGTGACTGTCGATCTCGTGTCAAAGACCGTCACCTGCGGCAACGTCGTGGCTCCGTTCTCGATTGACGACTACACGCGCTGGCGCCTGCTCGAAGGCCTGGATGACATCGGGCTGACCCTGCAGCACGAGGAAGACATCACCACCTACGAGGCCACGCGCCCGGCGTTCAAGCCGAAGACGCTGCCGGCCAAACTCTCCTAGGCTCTCCTGGGACACAAGGGCCGCGGCACGCCCGGCTGAACGGCACGAACACGCCCGGCTAAACCGGCACGAAAAAGCGCTGCAAGGCCCGCCACGGGTACAGTTAAAGCCACCGTGGCGGGCCTTTCGCATGCCCCCGCGCCGCCCGTTGGGCCGCTGGCGGAAGGGGCCGTATTTCGGTTCGGTAACGCAAGCTCCTATGCTTAGCTGGTGCCTTTGTAAGGATTTGGGGGCGAGTAGTCGTGAGGAAACCGGTAAATGAGTAGTGTTCTGACAATCCGCGGAGGCGTCCCGCTGACAGGCCGAGTAACGGTCCGCGGCGCCAAGAACCTTGTGCCCAAAGCCATGGTGGCCGCGCTGCTGGGCAATGAACCCTCAGTGCTCCGGAACGTTCCGGAAATCAAGGACGTCGAGGTTGTCACCAGCCTGCTTCAGCTGCACGGCGTCACCGTCGTCAAGGATCCCGTCAGCGGTGACCTCACCCTGGACCCGAAGGACGCCAAGACGGCCCCCAGCACCGCCATCGACGCCCACGCCGGTGATTCCCGCATTCCGATCCTGCTCTGCGGACCGCTGATCCACGCCATCGGTGAGGCCTTCATTCCGGACCTCGGCGGCTGCAAGATCGGCGACCGCCCCATCGACTACCACCTGGACGTGCTGCGCCAGTTCGGCGCCGTCGTGGAAAAGCGCCCCGGCGGCATCCACATCTCTGCGCCCCGGGGACTGCACGGAGCCAAGATCTCCCTGCCCTACCCCTCGGTCGGCGCCACGGAGCAGGTTCTGCTGAGCGCAACCCGCGCCGAGGGCATCACCGAACTCTCCGGCGCGGCCACCGAGCCCGAGATTGTCGACCTGATCGCCGTGCTGCAGAAGATGGGCGCCATCATCAGCGTCCAGACCGACCGCACCATTCGCATTGAAGGTGTGCGTGATCTCGGCGGCTACAACCACCGTGCACTGTCGGACCGCAATGAGTCCGCTTCATGGGCTTCGGCTGCTCTCGTGACCCGCGGGGACATCTTCGTCGAGGGCGCCTCGCAGCGCGACATGATGACCTTCCTGAACACCTTCCGCAAGGTGGGCGGCGGCATGGACATCGGCGACGACGGCATCAGGTTCTACCACCGCGGCGGCAAGCTCTCCCCGCTGGTGCTGGAGACGGACGTCCACCCCGGCTTCATGACCGACTGGCAGCAGCCGCTCGTCGTCGCCCTCACCCAGGCGGAGGGCGTGTCGATCGTGCACGAGACCGTCTACGAGAACCGCTTTGGGTTCACCGACGCCCTGATTCGCATGGGTGCTTCCATCCAGGTCCACCGCGAATGCCTCGGCAGCGTTCCGTGCCGTTTCGGCCAGCGCAACTTCCTGCACTCGGCTGTCATTTCCGGACCGATGCAGCTCAAGGGAACGGATATCGACGTTCCGGACCTGCGCGGCGGCTTCAGCCACCTCATCGCAGCCCTCGCCGCCACCGGCACTTCGCGGGTGACGGGCATCGACATCATCAACCGCGGCTACGAGCGCTTCACTGAAAAGCTGGCCGGGCTCGGCGCCGACTTCGACATCACTTCTGCGAAGTAGCGTGCCCCTGTGAAGGAATCGGCCAAGAGCCACATCACGTTTGTGATGATCGCCGCAATCGCCCGGCCCCTGCTGAACCTGATGATGAATAAGAAGTGGGAAGGGACCGAAAAGCTCCCTGCTGGGGGATTTATCGCCGCCCCGAACCACTGCACCGAGATCGACCCCATCGTGATCGGGCACCTGCTGTATAACCAGAAGCGGGCTCCGCACTTCCTCGCCAAGGCGGGTCTTTTCAGAGTGCCCGTCCTGGGCAGCGTGCTCCGCGCCGTCAAGCAGATTCCGGTGGAACGCTCGACGGCGGGGGCGAACCGCTCGCTGCAGCTCGCTAAGGAGATCGTGGCTGAGGGCGGGGCGATTGTGATCTACCCTGAGGGAACGCTGACGCGCGATCCCGACCTGTGGCCGATGAAGGGCCACACGGGCGCCGCACGGCTCGCCCTTGAAGGCGGCATCCCGGTGGTACCCATGGCCCACTGGGGCGCCCACGAGGTCTTTCCGCGGTACGCGAAGCGGTTCCACCTGTTCCCGCGGAAGACCTCCCGCATCCTGGTCGGTGACCCGGTGGACCTGTCCCGATTCGAAGGCCGCCCCAGAGACAAGGCCACGCTCATCGAGGCAACTGAAGTCATCATGGACGCAGTCACTGCCCTGTTGGCCGAGCTCCGCGGCGAACAGCCGCCTGCTGAACGCTGGGACCCGACGGCACACAACCAGACAAAGCACGGCCGCGACGTCAAGCGGGGCGGGAAATGACGCCTGGGCAGCGCCGGACCGGCTCTGCCGTGTCGGTGGCAGTCCTCGGGGCGGGCTCCTGGGGCACCACGTTCGCGAAAATCCTCGCCGACGCCGCCACCGCCTCAGACGTTGACCGGCGCATCCGGATCTGGGGCCGGCGCCCGGAGGTAGTGGAGCAAATCAACAGCCTTCACCGGAACCCCCAGTACCTGGCCGACGTCGAACTGCCCCCGAGCATTTCGGCGTCCACTGATGTCGCCGACGTGCTCTCGGGGGCCGACCTCGTGGTGCTTGCCGTGCCGGCGCAGTCCCTGCGGCTGCAGTTGCGTGAGTGGAAAAACCTGATCGCCGAGGATGCCCTTGTGGTGTCCCTGATGAAGGGCCTCGAGTTGAGCACCGACGCGCGCATGAGCGAGGTGATCCGTGAGGAGCTGGACATCCCTGTCGAGCGCATCGCCGTCGTTTCCGGACCCAACCTGGCCATGGAGATCGCCAGGGAGGAACCCACGGCCTCCGTCGTGGCCTGCGCCGACTCGGCGGCTGCCGGCTGGCTTGCGCGCAGCTGCACTGCCCCGTACTTCCGGCCGTACACTACCTCCGACGTCGTCGGCGTCGAAATAGGCGGCATCGTCAAGAACGTTATTGCCTTGGCCGTGGGAATCTGCGAGGGAAAGCAGATGGGGGACAACACCAAGGCTTCCGTCATCACGCGGGGTCTCGCCGAAACGTCCCGGCTTGCTCTTGCTTTGGGCGGGGAGGCGCAGACCATGGCCGGGCTGGCCGGCCTCGGGGACCTCGTTGCCACGTGTTCCTCGCCGCTGTCGCGGAACCACACCGCCGGACGCCTCCTTGGTCAGGGCTTGACCCTGGACGAAGTGGCGGAAAAAATGACGCAAACTGCCGAAGGCATCAAGTCCGGGCAGGCTGTGCACGAACTTGCCGGTAAGCTCGGAGTCGAAATGCCCATTACCGCGGCCGTGGTTGCAGTGCTGGCCGGAAAATTGCACGTTGACCAACTGGGGCCGCTCCTGCTGGCCCGGGACCTGAAACCCGAAGGCGATTACTGACAGTGTCGGAAGAAAACTTGACCGCAGCGGCCAATGCCACCAGGCGCAAGCCCCGCGTTGCGGTGCTTTTCGGGGGCCGTTCCAGCGAACACGCCGTCAGTTGCGTGACTGCGGCCGGGGTGCTCGGGGCGATTGACCGGAGGAAGTACGACGTCATTCCCATCGGTATCGCCAAGTCCGGCCAGTGGGTCCTGGCCGGAGAGGACACCGCCCAGTGGTCGCTCTCGGCATCCTCGCTGCCCGAGGTGCTGCCATCGGCCCAGACGGTCACGCTGGCCGAGATCGGCGGTGAGCACCAGCTCATCGTCGCCTCGCCCAACGAGGTGCCGCACGAACTCGGCACGGTGGACGTGGTCTTTCCCCTGCTGCACGGCCCGTTCGGTGAGGACGGCACCATCCAGGGGCTCCTGGAGCTTTCGGACACGCGGTACGTCGGCGCCGGCGTGCTCGCCTCAGCCGTGGGCATGGACAAACACTTCATGAAAGTGGTCTTCGAGGCCGCCGGGCTGCGGGTGGGACCGTACGTCGCAGTGACCGACCGTCAGTGGCGCAATGACCCGGAATCGGTCCGCAAGCACGTTGACCTCCTCGGCTTCCCCGTGTTCGTCAAGCCCGCACGCGCCGGCTCATCCATGGGCATCTCGAAGGTCGATTCCCTCGATGACCTCGACGCCGCCATTGAAGCCGCCCGCGAACACGACCCCAAACTCGTGATCGAGGCCGGCATCGTAGGCCGCGAAATTGAGTGCGCGGTGCTTGAGGGCCGCGGCTCCGACGCGCCGCGGACCTCCCTGCCTGGCGAAATCACCGTTGCCGAGGGCGACCACGAGTTCTACGACTTCAACGCCAAGTACGTTGACGACGCCGCTGCGCTGAGCTGCCCGGCCGACATGCCCGAGGAAGCCATCGCCCGGGTCCGGGAGCTCGCGGCCGTGGCATTCGATGCTGTGGGTGCCGAGGGCCTGAGCCGGGTCGACTTTTTCTACACACCCGACGGCGCAGTCATCATCAACGAGATCAACACGATGCCCGGCTTCACGCCGAAGAGCATGTACCCGCAGATGTGGGCGGCCTCTGGCCTGAGCTACCCGGACCTGATCGACGAACTGATCCAGCTGGCACTGACCCGCAAGACCGGCCTGCGCTAGTCCCCACCGGCACCCTAACCTCGCTCCGCTTCGGCCAGGGAACCCTGCCGGCGTGGGCCCAGCGGCACCCTAACCTCGCTCCGCTTCGGCCAGGGAACCCTGCCGGCGTGGGCCCAGCGGCACCCTAACCTCGCTCCGCTTCGGCCAGGGAACCCTGCCGGCGTGGGCCCAGCGGCACCCTAACCTCGCTCCGCTTCGGCCAGGGAACCCTGCCGGCGTGGGCCCAGCACCCGGACCTGCCTACTTGCTGGCCGGCAGGTCTTGAAGTTCTTCCTGGCCCACGCAGTTGCGGCTCGCGGGGATCTTCGCGGCCGCCGCGGAAAGGTCGGCCAATACCGTGGCCGAACTGATCTTTTCCGGGTCCATCAGGATTTCCGTGGCCGGCTCCCGCCCGTACGTGGTCAGGGTCCAGACCGGATTGCCCTCCTTGATTACCCAGTCGACGTCGTTGACGGTGACGCAGCGGTCTGTGGTGGGTCCTGGCACGTTCACGCCGCAGCGCAGGATCAGCCGGGACGGATCTCCCCACGCCGCCGTTGCCTGGCTGTTCGTCTTGCGCAGGCGGGCATCGCCGATGGCATCCGGGAGCGCCACCATCATCGGGGCGCAGTCCGGGTTTGCCGCATCTGCAGCCGGGGTGACATCAACCGCCGGGGAGCAGCCGCCCAGCGTTAAGGCGGCGGCCACCAAGGCGAGCACCGTCCCGGCCTGGCGCCTGTTTCCGGCTGCTGATACCTTGCCGGCTGTTTCGCGGACGGCTGATGGGGAGGCAGAGCGGCAGAGCATGGATTAACACTATCCCGCAGCCGCAGGGGGTAATGCCCGGGCCGTAACCGGCGCACGTTTGCAGACAGGAAGCGCAGACAGGAAACTTTGTCGGTCCGCCGCGGTAGCGTAGTGGCGTGCCTCAAACTCCACTGACTGTCGCCGAACTTTCCGAAGCCCAACTGCTCACGCGGATCTTCCCCCGGCTGGAGTTGGGTGCTGCGCACAACACTGCCGTACTTCTCGGACCCGGCGACGATGCCGCCGTCGTCGCCTCGCCGGACGGGCGGACGGTAGTGAGTATTGACACGCAGGTGCAGGACCAGGACTTCCGCCTCCAGTGGCGCAACGGATACCGGACCACCGGCTATGACGTGGGGTGGAAGGCCGCGGCCCAGAACCTCAGCGACATCAATGCCATGGGCGCCGTCGCCACCTCGCTGATCGTCAGCCTGACCATGCCGTCCGGCACGCCGGTGGAATGGGTCGAAGACCTCGCTGACGGCCTGGCTGCCGCCATCGGAAAACTGGGTGCCGGATCCTGTTCAGTGGCGGGCGGGGACCTGGGCCGGGGCGGCGAACTCTCCATCACGGCCGCGGTGCTCGGCACCCTCGCGGGAGGCCAGCCCGTGCTGCGGTCCGGGGCGGCTGCCGGGGACACCCTGGCGATTGCGGGCAACGCCGGACGGGCGGCAGCAGGGCTTGCCCTCCTTGAGTCTGAGCATCCACTGGAGTCGCTGACCCCCGAACTGCGGCTGCTGCTGGACCTCCAGTGCCGGCCGGAGCCGCCGCTGGAAGCCGGGCCCCTGGCCCGGCTGTCAGGAGCCACGGCGATGATGGACGTTTCGGACGGCCTGGTCAGGGATGGCGCACGGCTCGCCCGCGCCAGCGGCGTGGTGCTCGACCTGGACGTCCCCGCGCTTAGGATGCTGGCAGCTCCTCTGCAGGCTGCCGCGCATCTGCTGGGCGCCGATCCCCTCGCCTGGGTACTGGGCGGCGGTGAAGACCACGGTCTCCTGGCCACATTCCCTGCTGGAGTCCAGCTGCCGCCGGGGTTCGCTGGGATAGGCTCAGTACAGGCCCGCGGCGCGAATGACGCGGCGGGCGTAACCGTAGCGGGACGGCCCGCTGACTCCGTGGGATGGGATCACTTTGCAGACT
>JAPSIT010000129.1 GCA_031178585.1 Arthrobacter sp. | reverse complement strand
GGAACGGGCAGGTGAAGTTGTTCCGGTTATCGGTCTTGCGCCGGCAGAGCATCGCGCCGCGGTGGCTGCACGCGTTCACCAGGCAGTTCAGCTCGCCGTCCTTGGACCGGGAAATGACCACCGGGGTGCGGCCGATGTACGTGGTGAAGTAATCGCCGACGTTGGGGATCTGGCTCTCATGCGCCAGGTACACCCAATTGCCCTCGAAAATGTGCTTCATCTCGAGTTCGAAGATTTCCTCGTCGGTGAAGATCTTGCGTTTGGTCCGGTGGATCCCGTTCTCGTGATCCTCGACGACGGCATCGTCCAAGGTAGCGCTGACATCGCTCAGTGCCTGGGTCATCTTCGTCTCCTTCATCTATGTCCGCGGCCACGCAACCATGTGGTCGCTGTCACGCGGGGTCTTGACGTTTAGCGACTACTCTTCCAGCCGGAGGCGCACCTCACACTAGGGGCGCCCCTAGGGTTGGCCCAGGGTGGTATTGACACGTCCTGCATATCAATAGTGCTGCTTTTCGTATTTGTCCGTCCTAAACAATGTGGTTAGGGTTACAGGAACACGTTTTTCTGTATCGCTGCTCACCCAACAGCAGTGCTGGACGCGGCTTGGGGAACAGGGCCGCAACCGGCAGCGGTACCGCCAAAGGACAAAGAAGGAAACAACATGACACAGGAAATTCAGGCCACCGCCGCCGCCTCGGGTGCCAACGCCACCGAGCGCTTCCGTGAAAACAAGAAGTTCGCTGCAGAAACCAGCAAGGAACGCGTCAACCTGCTGGCTTCCCGCGTGATCGGAGCGATCAACGACACGATCCTTGAAGAGAAGGTCACCTACGACGAGTACAACGCGCTGAAGGCGTGGCTGATCCAGGTCGGCGAGGACGGGGAATGGCCGCTGTTCCTCGACGTCTGGGTCGAGCACTCCGTCGAAGAGGTTGCCAGCGAAGGCCGCGAGGGCAGCAAGGGCACCATCGAAGGCCCGTACTACGTTCCGGATTCCCCGTCCCAGCAGACCCCGGCAACGCTGCCGATGCGCGACGACGAGCCGGGCACGCCGCTGCTGTTCCAGGGCCGCATCACCAACGTCGACGGCGAACCGCTGGCCGGCGGCATCGTGGAGATCTGGCACGCAGATGACCAGGGCTTCTACTCCCAGTTCGCACCGGGTCTGCCCGAATGGAACCTGCGCGGCACCGTGGTTGCCGATGCCGACGGCTTCTACCAGATCAACACCATGCAGCCGGCCCCGTACCAGATCCCGACGGACGGTGCCTGCGGCAAGCTGATCGCCGCCGCCGGCTGGCACGCCTGGCGCCCGGCGCACATCCACGTCAAGGTGCACGCAGACGACCACCAGCTCATCACCGCCCAGCTGTACTTCGTGGGCGATGAGCATCTCTCGGACGACATCGCCTCGGCAGTGAAGCCTGAGCTGGTCCTGGACCCGCAGGACAAGGCGGACGGCACCGGCCGCGAAGTCACCTACAACTTCGTGCTGGACCCGGCCAAGTAAACCTGATTCTGAGCGGCACCGTGAGCGGAGATGGATCCGTTCGCGGTGCCGCTGCCTTTAAGCCGCGTGACTCCAACCGCGGGTTGACCCTTTGCCGGAACTCCGGGTCCTTGTCGTCGTCGAACTTAAACTTCGCCAGGACCTGCGCCACCTCGATGAGAGCCCCATTTGGCGATCAGCGTGCCGAAGTCGCGGCCTGGGACAGCCAGTCCTGCCACTCGGCGTCGTCCTTCGCAGCATCCCACGAATGCGCCATCATGGATCGAGAATACGCCTGCTGATCGGGCGCCGTCTGCGATACGGTCAAAGTTGGCGGCGGCAGCCGTAGTCGCAGGGACAGCGGTGGCAGCGGAGGAAGGAGCCGGCAATGACTTTAGTGGGGTCTGCGGCGACAGTGGTGCTGTTGCGCGATTCCCTCGCCGGGCCGGAAGTGTTGCTGCTTGAGCGGCCGCGGCACACCGGATCCTTCGCCGGCGCCTGGGTCTTCCCGGGCGGACGGGTCGATCCGGGGGACTATGCCCACGCTTCCCCGGAAACCAATAACGACGGCGGTGCGGACGGATCCGGGGATGAAGCGCGCGAGCTGGCCGCCGCCCGCCGTGCCGGTGTGCGGGAAACCCAGGAAGAGACGGGCGTAGTGGTTCCGCCAGAGAGCCTGGTCCACTTGTCCTGCTGGATCCCGCCGACCGAAGCCTCCAAGCGGCTCAAAACCTGGTTCTTCCTGGCGCCCGCCCCCGCGCAGGACATACAGCTGAACGAGGGCGAGCTGATGGACTACGCCTGGCTGACACCCGCGGAAGCCCTGCGCCGCCATCAGGAAGCCATCATGCAACTGGTCACGCCAACCTGGGTGACGCTGCACCTGCTGCTGCAGG
>JAPSIT010000060.1 GCA_031178585.1 Arthrobacter sp. | reverse complement strand
CTGCCCGCCTGAGCGGGCGGCGCAGCGCGAACCACCGCACACTGAGGCCCTACACCGCGGGACCCGCGGACCGGAGCAGAAACCGCCTTAACCCCAGCGGCCGCCCGCCTTCGCTGGAAGGTGGGCGGCCGCCGTCGTACGCCAGTTCTGGAAGTCCAGACGTCAGAACGCTACGCCTTGTGCGGAGGGCGGGTCATGGACATGACGTCCAGGGCGGTTTCCAGCTGCTCTTCGGTCAGCTCACCGCGTTCCAGGAAGCCCATGGCAACCACGGCTTCGCGGATGGTGAGGCCCTCAGCCACGGCCTTCTTGGCGATCTTGGCCGCGTTCTCGTACCCGATGTACTTGTTCAGCGGGGTGACGATGGACGGCGACGCCTCAGCCAGGAACCGGGCGCGCTCGGCGTTTGCGGTGATGCCGTCGATCATCTTGTCCGCCATGACGCGGCTGGTGTTGGCCAGCAGGCGCACGGACTCGAGGAGGTTCGCGGCCATGACGGGGATGCCGACGTTCAGTTCGAAGGCCCCGTTCGTCCCGGACCAGGCGATAGCGGTGTCGTTGCCGATGACCTGGGCGCAAACCATGATGGAGGCCTCGCAGATAACGGGGTTGACCTTGCCCGGCATGATGGAGGAGCCCGGCTGCAGGTCCGGAATGGCGATCTCGCCGAGGCCGGTGTTGGGGCCGGAGCCCATCCAGCGCAGGTCATTGTTGATCTTCATGAAGGAGATGGCAATGTTGCGCAGCTGGCTGGAGGCTTCGATGAGGCCGTCGCGGTTCGCCTGGGCCTCGAAGTGGTCACGTGCCTCGGTCAGGGGCAGGCCCGTGTCGGTGGCGAGCAGTTCGATGACGCGCTCGGGGAAGCCGGCCGGGGTGTTGATGCCGGTGCCCACCGCGGTGCCGCCGAGGGGGACCTCTGCCACGCGGGGAAGGGCGGCGTTGATGCGCTCGATGCCGTAGCGGACCTGCGCTGCGTAGCCGCCGAACTCCTGGCCAAGAGTCACTGGAGTGGCGTCCATGAGGTGGGTGCGGCCGGACTTGACGACGTCCTTGAATTCAGCGGCCTTCCGCTCCAGGGACTCTGCGAGGTAACCGAGCGCAGGGATGAGGTCGTTGAGCAGGGCCGAGGTGGCGGCCACGTGCACGGAGGTGGGGAACACGTCATTGGAGGACTGCGAGGCGTTGACGTGGTCGTTGGGGTGCACCACCTTGTCGCTGCCGGCGGCCTTCAGGGCGCGGGTAGCCAGCTCGGCGAGGACCTCGTTGGTGTTCATGTTCGAAGACGTGCCGGAGCCGGTCTGGAAAACATCGATGGGGAAGTCGCCGTCGTACTTGCCGGTGGCCACCTCATCGGCAGCCTCCGCGATCGCCTTGGCCAGCTCGCCGTCGAGCACGCCCAGTTCTGCGTTGGCCTGGGCGGCGGCTTTCTTAACCCGGGCCAGTGCCTCAATGTGGGCACGTTCCAGGGTTTTTCCGGAGATCGGGAAGTTCTCGACTGCACGTTGCGTCTGCGCGCGGTACAGGGCGTTCACGGGGACGCGGACTTCGCCCATCGTGTCATGTTCAATGCGGAACTCTTCAGTGGAAGTCATGGGGCTAGCTTAGGGTGATCGCCCGCCGCATCGAAAACCGTGAACCGCTTGCTACGGAACGCCGGCCGGAGTGCTTTCGGGGGCATTCAGCGGGCTGCTAAAGCTCGCCGATTCCGGAAACAAGCTCCGCGTGGCCCTCACGGAGGCTGTAGGAAAGCCCGATGACCGCAGCCCGGCCGTTTTCGATTGCGTCCGAAATCACACGCGAGCTGTCGACCAGCCGCTGCGAGGTCTGCTTGACGTGCTCCACCACCATGTCGTTGACCTCAGTCTGGTCATTGCGGAGGGATGTCAGCACTGACGGCGTGATGCGCTCCACCAGGTCGCGGATGAAGCCCGTGGGCATCTGCCCTGTTTCGACCGCGGACTTGGTGGCGCTCACTGCGCCGCAGCTGTCGTGGCCCAACACAACGATCAGCGGGACGCCCAGCACGCCGATGCTGTACTCGAGCGAGCCCAAAACGGCGTCGTCAATGACCTGTCCCGCGGTCCGCACCACGAAAACGTCGCCAAGGCCGACGTCGAAAATGATTTCTGCGGCGAGCCGCGAGTCCGAGCACCCGAAAATCACCGCGAAGGGGTGCTGGTTTTCCACCAGGGAGGATCGCCGTGAAGCGTCCTGGTTGGGGTGAGAGGTTTCACCGCTAACGAAGCGTTCGTTTCCTTCGCGCAGGCGGCGCCAGGCCAGAGCAGGGGTCAGATAAGTTGCCACGGCCCCTACCTTACGGGCTGACGCTCTCCGAAGGGGAAACCGTTACTGCCGGGTTACTGTCCATGGACTGCACGACGGCGGCGGCCAGTGCCGAGAACTCGTCCAGCTGGGCGTCGCCGCGCAGGATGACAGTGGTTCCGCGGTGGTCCAGCACCATGCTCCGCTCACCCTTGCCCGTATCCCGAAGCTCCCAGTCGCGGCCCCCGGCTTCCCGGTTTCCGGTCACCGGAGCGTTCTTTGTCTCCTGCAAGATCCAGGTGGGGTTGGCCAGGCGCGTCTGGACCAGGCCTATGAAAGCTTCCTTGGGCGTGACGTAGCCGACTTCCCAGGTGGGGACCCCGGACGCTGTTCCGGCCTCCCAGCGCGCGTAATTGGGTCTGAATGTGTCACCCGGCTCGGGCGTGACCGGTGTGAATCCCGCCACACCGGCGGCGTTGCCGGCAACCGCGCTGACGTTGATGTCCGGACGGAAACCCTCCGTCTTCGGCGCCGGGTTCATCAGGACGATCGGCAGGAAGGCGGCGATGCTGACCACCAGCGCGATGATCATTCCAATGACGGAAGCGTTGGCACGCTTGGCGGCTGCGGCGGGGATTACCGGCTTAACCGGCTGGGCGCCCGGATTGGGGGAGGCTGTGGAGGAGCCGTGCCCGGCTGCGCGGTTGTCGGGGGCGGACCTGTCCTGCGTTTCACTCACCCTTCTATAGTCGCCCATGCATGCTCCGATCTCACATTCCGGGGGAGGAGGCGGTGAGGCGCTTCACACGTCGGTCATCCCACCACTTCGGCGCTCCGCCCCGACTATGATCAGTATCAGAGGAATCACCGCACCTGCCTGCCATGGCATGTGCGGGTCCAATGATCGCCACTCGAAGAAGAGGTTCACGTGTCACCAGCGTCCATGACCCAGAAGTACTCCACGCTTTCCCCGTCGCTTGCGGTAGGAATCGACGAGCCGGACCGCAACCTCGCACTTGAGCTTGTCCGCGTCACCGAGGCCGCGGCAATTGCCGGTGGCCACTGGGTGGGATTCGGCGACAAGAACAAGGCCGACGGTGCCGCCGTCGACGCCATGCGCTCCTTCCTGCAGACTGTCCACTTCAACGGCGTTGTGGTCATCGGTGAGGGCGAAAAGGACGAAGCCCCCATGCTCTTCAACGGCGAGCAGGTGGGTGACGGCACCGGCGCCGAGTGCGATGTGGCTGTCGATCCCATTGACGGAACCCGCCTGACGGCCCTCGGCATCAACAACGCCCTGGCCGTTCTGGCCGTGGCCGAGCGCGGCTCCATGTTCGACCCGTCGGCAGTGTTCTATATGGAGAAGCTTGTTACCGGCCCCGAAGCCGCGGACATGGTGGACCTGCGCCTGCCCGTCAAGCAGAACCTGCACCTGATCGCCAAGGCCAAGGGCGTCAAGGTCAACCAGCTCAACGTCATGATCCTCGACCGCGACCGCCACCGCCCGCTGGTGGAGGAAATCCGCGAAGCCGGCGCGCGCACCAAGTTCATCATGGACGGCGACGTGGCCGGCGCCATCGCCGCAGCCCGCTCCGGCACTGGCGTGGACGCGCTGATGGGCATCGGCGGAACCCCCGAAGGCATCGTCGCTGCATGCGCCATCAAGTCCCTCGGCGGCGTCATCCAGGGCCGCCTCTGGCCCACCAGCGATGACGAGAAGCAGAAGGCCATCGACGCCGGCCACGACCTTGAGCGGGTCCTCTCCACGAACGACCTCGTCAAGAGCGACAACTGCTACTTCGCCGCCACCGGCATCACCGACGGTGACCTCCTCAAGGGCGTGCGCTACGACAAGGACAAGGTGCTGACGCAGTCGATCGTCATGCGCTCCAAGTCAGGCACCATCCGTTTCGTCGACGGCGAGCACCAGGCCAGCAAGTGGGAAGGCTACGCCCGCAAGAGCTAGCCCGCCGCGGCACCGCCCGCCCAGCCCAAACTGGCAGCTAATGACCCCGAATCTCGATTTTGCGGGCATTAGCTGCCAGTTCGCGCTTAAGGGCTGAGCGGGGGCTGTGGATAACGGCCTTGGGGGGGTGCCGGGGGCGTGGCGGACAAGGTTCGCGGTTACTCCCGGCTTGATCCAACATCCGTGCTCACCCATTCGACCAGCGCCAGGATCCGCTGCGCACCACGCCCGCTCTGCGGGCCCCTTACGAGGCCGCCAGTTCGCGTCAGGGGGTGGGGCGATTGATGCGCTTCAGGACGGTGCGGAGGAGAGCGCGGAGTGCTTCGCGGAGCTTACGGGCCGCTTGGTACGCAGCGTAGCGGGGCTTGTTCACCGGCAGGTCCCACGTCCCCGGGTAGGCAATTTCGCGCCCGCCGAAGGATTTCTTGAAGGCGCTGAAGCCGGCCCATTTGTGGTCAGGCTCATCGGCCGGTGCCACGCCCCAGAGATCCACGTGCTTCAAACCCTTTTCCCTGGCGTCGGCCATCAGGGTGACAAGCAGCGGAATCCCCGCGCTGAGCTTCCGGTGGGTGTCGTCCATGGCTGCGTGGGCATAGGTGCGGGTATCCGCGGAATCGTAGGCGAGCGCCGCTGCGATCGGGCCGCCGTGGAGTTCGGCCACGAACAGGGTCGCCGCTTTGGCGGGCATCATGGACTCGGCCACCTGGGTCAGGTACTCGTCACTTTGCGGCTTGAAGCCGTTGCGCCGCGCCGTCATGTGCAGGAAGTTCAGGAGGATCCTGATGTCCTCGGGATCCTGCGTGGAGCGGAAAGTGACGCCCTTCTTGTGGATGTTCCGGTAGAGGTTCCGGTTTACCGGCTTCATGTCGGCCAGCACCTCCTTGAAGTCCCGGTCGACGTCCACGATCCAGCTGAGCTCGGGCTGCTGGTTGACGGGGGCCGGCTGCAGGCCCCGACTCTTCAGCGCGTCGGCTGCCGTTGCCGGGTCCAGCCCTGCCGTCACAGGCTCGATCCTGACAAAGACTGCGTGGCACGATCTGGCCACTTCCACGAGGGCGGCCAGCGCGTCGTCAAAGGCAGCGACAGACTCCGCCACCGGTCCATAGGGTGCGTAGAGAACTTTGCCGGCGGGATTCTTTTCCTCGATGGCAAGGAAGCTCCAGCCCCGGCCGGAGCGCTGGTGGACGCGGCGTCCGAGGGACCGCTGGAAGTCGGCCCACGCCTCGCTTTGCAGGAAGTATTCCATGGAGCTCAGGCCTCCAGTGCGGTGGTCACGGCGAAGACCACAGCGGTGTCAGCAGAGCCGGAAACCGGGTGCACGTTGACGGGCGCGTCGGCTGCCGGGAGGAAAGCGCTTCGGCCGTGGTCCAGCTGCAGGTCGCCCTTGGGGGAATCCAGGTAGACGGACCCCGACGTCACGATGACCACCGCCGCTCCTGACTGCGCCAGCGGCACCGGGGCGCCGCCGGGAACCACCTCAATCCGCTGAAGCTGGAACTCCCGGAACGGTGGCCGGTACAGCTCCTGCCCGAGTTCGGACACCTCCGCGCGGAGCATGGGAACCCCAACGGACTCAAAAACCACGGTGTTCAGCAGCTCCGGCACGTCGACGAATTTCGGTGTGAGGCCGCCGCGCAGCACGTTGTCCGAAGAGGCCATCACCTCAACGCCCAATCCGTGGAGGTATGCGTGCACGTTGCCGGCGGGCAGGTAAACAGCCTCGCCCGGTTCCAGTGAAAGCCGGTTGAGCAGCAGGGAAATCAGCACTCCAGGATCACCGGGATACTCGCTGTTGAGGCTCAGCACGGTGGACAGTTCCGGCTGGTAGGGCGCCATAGGGGCGCCAGCCGCCAACGTGTCCACAACCCGCTTCGTCGCCTCGCTGACGCCGTCGCCGCCTGCGATCAGCCGCTCAAACGCGGACCGCAGGGCGTCCTGTTCTTCCGACTGGGAGAGGTCATCAATCACCTCGGAAAGCACTGCGGGAACGCCGGATCCCGAGAGCTCGAGGCACCCGGCCAGGTGCAGGAACACATCGCGGGACTTCGCCGGCTTCCGGAAACCGCAGAGCGCGTCGAAGGGCGTCAGCGCGAAAATCATTTCCGGCTTGTGGTTGTCATCCCGGTAGTTGCGGTTGGCGGCATTGGCAGCGACGCCCTCCCCGTTCTCGCGGGCGAAACCGGCCCGGGCCTGCTCAAGGCTGGGGTGCACCTGCAGCGACAAGGGCTTGGCGGCCGCGAGGACCTTGGCGAGGAAGGGCAGGCGTGGACCGAATGCGGCCACCGAGGCTTCCCCCAGGTAATGGTAGGGGTCCTCGGCAATCAGGTCGTGCAGGGGCACGGCTGTGCCGTCGGGGCGTGTTGCGACAGAAGGTGAGTCGGGGTGCGCGCCGATCCACAGCTCCGCTTCGGGGCCGCCCGACTCCGGCCTGCCGAGAAGCCTGGCAATCGCCGTCGTCGATCCCCAGGCGTACGGCCGGAGGACGTTATCGATTTCGTACACAGCCGGGTGTCCTTCTTTCTAAAAGCACGTGGTGGTCAGAGGGGTGCGCATTGGCCGTTGGTGGCCACCAGTTCGCGGATCGCCTGCTCGTTCCCCTCGCGCTTGAACTGGTTCAGCATCTCTTCGGTGATCGGCTCACCGGCGGGCGTTGTGGTCACCGGAGTGAAGTCCGACGGCGGCGGCGTGGGCACCTGCAAGGTCACCGGGACCGCGGGGCCGGCGGCCGTCAGGCCACTGCCGACGCCGGCGTATTGGGGCTGCAGCGCGTCATCGGGCGCCGCGGCCGGCGAGGGCTCCGAGCCCGCGCCGCTGAGCAGTTTCCTGACCCGGTCATGGATGATGTCGAAATCCGGCGCGGTGGAGAAGGACGCGTCGAAGTCAGGCGGGCCGATGGTGAGACGGCTGATTTCCTGGCCCTTGGCCTTCATTGCGAGGTCCACGAAGCTACCCAGCTGGCTGGAGGAGATGTTGGAGTCCACCACCTTAGTCCCGGCGTTGGCGATGTCCTCGAATTTGGCGAGCAGCGTGGCCGGGTCCAGCTGTTTCAGCATCGCCTGCTGGACGCATTGCTGCCGCAGAATCCGTGCGTAATCGTCCACGAACTCGCGGGACCGGCCGTACCAGAGGGCCTGGAAGCCGTTGAGCTTCTGGTCGCCGGCCGGAATCCAGCCGTCGGGCATGCCGTGGATGCCGTTGGCTTCATCCACCATCGGTCCGCTGATAGGTACCCAGCCGCCGGCCTTGATCCGGATGCCGCCCATCGCGTCAATGAGTTTGGCGAAGCCGTCCATGTCCACGAGCACGTACGCCTGGACTGTGATGCCGAGCGTTCCCGAGACGGCCTCGAGGGTGGCCTGGGCTCCGGGGTCGGCAACGCCGGGGTACAGGTCCTTGTGGTTGTTGGTGACCTCAGTGTTGATGGCGTTGATGAGGCAGTCGTTGCCACAGTTGTAGCCGTCGGGGTAGATCTGCAGCATCGGCGAGCCCTCGCTGAAGCGGGCATTCTGCAGGTTACGGGGGACGGAAATGATCGCCGTCTTGCCGGTCTCGGCGTCAACGCTGAGGACGGACAGGCTATCGGGGCGCCGGCCGGTGCGGTCGGCGCCGGCGTCACCGCCCATCATGAGGAAGTTGTAACGGCCGTCCACGGGCTCGATGGCGGGGCCGCCGGCGAAGATGCTGCCGATCGCGTTGCGGCTGATGTTGAGCAGGTAGGCCGCATAGCCGAGGGAGCCGCTGCTCACCACCATGGCGAGGGCAAGAGCGACGACGACCACCGGCCGCATGCGCTTCGCCAGCAGCACTGGCCGGATCAGCCGCAGCGTATTGATGAACAGCACAGCCCAGCCGACCGCCAGGGCGGCCAGGACCAGGACAATGAGCAGGGAGGCCACCGGGTTGGTGACAATGTTGATGAGCAGCGTCCGGGCCGTGAACAGCAGCACCAGGGCCAGGATGGCGAGCGCCCACGCCGTCAGCGTCACGCGCAGGGCAATGCGCCCCAGCTTCCGGTCACCGGCGGCGATCTGGGCGCTGCCGGGCACGAACAGTGTGAGGAGGATCAACAGGAAGGCGCGTTTGGTCCGGGCCGATTCATTGGCACTGGCCGGATACCGGACAGGGTCCGTGAGGAGTCCGTCGGCAGGCAGTTTGGTGTTGGACATGGGCCCTTCCCTAACGGCTGCCCCGCGGAACGACGTTACCTTCGGCGAAGACTTCGTTGACCTTCTGCCGGAGGTTGGCACCCTTCCGGCTGGCGACATCGTTGAGCTCCTGCGCGAAGTCCAGGAGGTCGCCGCGGAGGCTGGCGGCGAGGTCGTCCGTGCCGGCGGCAAGCATCCGTACGGCAAGCAGGCCTGCATTCCGGGCGCCGGCGATCGAAACTGTGGCCACCGGGACGCCCGCCGGCATCTGCACGATGGACAGCAGCGAATCCATGCCGTCCAGGGTTTTGAGCGGGACGGGCACCCCGATTACGGGAAGGGGAGTGACTGAGGCCAGCATGCCCGGAAGGTGGGCGGCGCCGCCGGCCCCGGCGATGATGACGCGCAGTCCGCGCTCGTGCGCCGTCTGGCCGTACCGGATCATCTCGGTGGGCATCCGGTGGGCCGAGACGACGTCGGCCTCGAAAGGAATGCCGAACTCGGCCAGCGCGTCAGCGGCAGCCTCCATGACGGGCCAGTCGGAGTCCGAGCCCATGACCAGGCCTACGAGTGCATCCGTTTCCTGGTTGGCGGGGGATTCGGGGTTCATGCGTTCTCCTCGGTTGATCCGGATGCAGTCGTCGGGCCTGTTGCCGCGCCGGACGGCCTGCCGTTCCGGATGATGTCTGCCACGGTCGAGGCGCGTTCACGGAGCCCGTCAACATCCGCCACGCTCGCGCCCACGAGGTTAACGTGGCCGATTTTCCTGCCGGGACGAACGGATTTTCCGTAGCAGTGGACCTTGGCGGCAGGCTCCGCGGCGAGTGCTGCCGGGTAGGCGGAAAACAGGTCCTGGTTCTCGCCGCCCAGGAAGTTCTTCATCACAACCACGCTGCCGAGCACGTCCGTGGCTCCCAGCGGCAGGTTCAGCACCGCGCGCAGGTGCTGTTCGAACTGGCTGGTCACCGAGCCGTCCTGGGTCCAGTGTCCGGTGTTATGGGGACGCATCGCGAGTTCGTTGATGAGGAAGCCCGCGCCCGAACCCGGCGTTTCGAAGAGTTCCACGGCCATGACGCCGGTGACACCCAGTTCGTTGGCGATCCTCAGGGCGGCCTCCTCGGCCGCCGCGGCCACCTCGAGCGGAATGTCCTGTGCGGGGGCGATCACTTCGTCGCACACGCCGTCGACCTGGATGGTGTGGACCACGGGCCAGGCACGCGATGCCCCGTCCGGTGTGCGGGCCACCAGTGCGGAGAGCTCGCGGCTGAAATCCACCTTGGCTTCTGCCAGAAGGGGACTCATGACCTCAAACCAGTCAGCCGTCCCGGCGGCCTCGTCGGCGGATCCAACGATCCGGACGCCCTTGCCGTCGTAGCCGCCCCGTGGGGTTTTGAGCAC
>JAPSIT010000059.1 GCA_031178585.1 Arthrobacter sp. | reverse complement strand
ATCTACCTGACGATGGCCTCCCTCTTCGTGGCCAACGCCATGGGAACCCCGCTGGACCTCGGTGCCCAGGTCTCCCTGCTGATCTTCATGATCATCGCCTCCAAGGGTGCTGCCGGTGTCACCGGCGCAGGCCTCGCCACGCTGGCCGCCGGCCTGCAGGCCCACAAGCCCGAACTCCTGGGCGGCGTCGGCATGATCGTTGGCATCGACCGCTTCATGTCCGAGGCCCGCGCCCTGACCAACTTCACCGGCAACGCGGTGGCCACGGTCCTGATCGGAACCTGGGTCAAGGAGATCGACGGCGAACAGGTCGGACGCGTCCTCTCCGGCGAAGAGCCCTTCGACGAGCAGACCATGATTGCCACCCACCACAATGTCCAGGAGGCCCCGGCGCAGCAGCCCGTTCCGGCCAACGCCTAACTCCACAAGGCGCACAGGCGCCGGATGACCGCCCTCACAGGTTCGCCTGTGGGGGCGGTTTCCGCGTTCCTGCGAGCAACCTTCGACCTCAGGTAAAAGGTAAAGGCTCAAACGCCATCAAAAGTCAAGTTCCACGGAATGCCGTGTCGGGCGCTGTAGCCTTGGGTGGAAAGAAGCATGGGCGCCGACACTCAGCGGCCCAGGCATTCAGCGGCAGAGAAAAAATCACCGTCATCGAAAGTGTGGATAGATACGTGAGCAGCGAACAGGGTTCAGCAACTCTGGAAGGCACGGAACTCGACCTGGAAGACGCCGTGATGGGTCCCACAGGCCGCCCCCACCGCGAATTTCCGGAGCCCGCGCCGCTGTCCTCCCATGGACCGGCCCGCGTGATCGCAATGGTCAACCAAAAGGGCGGCGTGGGTAAAACCACGTCCACCATCAACCTCGCGGCAGCCCTTGCCGAATATGGCCGCCGCGTGCTGCTGGTGGACTTCGATCCCCAGGGCGCGCTCTCCGCGGGCCTCGGCGTCAACCCGCACGAGCTGGACCTGACCGTCTATAACGTGCTGATGGACCGCAAGGTAGACATCCGCGACGCGATCCACCAGACCGGCGTGGAGAACGTAGACCTGCTGCCGGCCAACATCGACCTCTCCGCCGCGGAGGTCCAGCTGGTTAACGAAGTAGCCCGCGAACAGGTGCTGGACCGCGCCCTGAAAAAGGTCGAGGACGAATACGACGTCGTCCTGATCGACTGCCAGCCGTCCCTTGGCCTGCTCACCGTGAACGCCCTGACCGCTGCCCACGGCGTCATTATTCCGCTGATCTGCGAATTCTTCGCCCTCCGTGCCGTGGCGCTGCTGGTGGAAACCATCGACAAGGTGCAGGACAGGCTTAACCCGCGGCTGCAGGTGGACGGCGTGCTGGCCACGATGTACGACGCCCGGACCCTGCACAGCCGCGAAGTCATCTCCCGCCTCGTGGAGGCCTTCGGTGACAAAGTCTTTGAGACTGTCATCAAGCGCTCCATCAAGTTCGCCGACGCCACCGTCGCTGCTGAACCGATCACCAGCTACGCCGGCAACCACGTCGGTGCTGACGCCTACCGCCGCCTCGCCAAGGAACTCATTTCGCGCGGTGGCGCACCCTAACCTGACCATGCCAGGGGAGGGCACCGCGCCGCACGCCGTCGGGGCCGCCGGGAAAAAACCGGGCTTTGAGGTCCGGCTGGCTAATTTCACCGGCCCGTTCGACCTCCTGCTGGGGCTGATCTCCAAGCACCAGCTGGACATCACCGAGGTGGCGCTGGCTACGGTAACCGAAGAGTTCATCAAGTACATCCGGAACCTGCAGCAGTTGGGGGAGGAGTGGGCGCTTGACGAAGCCAGCGAGTTCCTGGTGATCGCAGCCACGCTGCTTGACCTTAAGGCCGCCCGCCTGCTCCCGGCCGGCGAAGTCGAGGACGAAGACGACATCGCCCTCCTGGAGGCCCGGGATCTCCTGTTTGCCAGGCTCCTGCAGTACAAGGCGTTCAAGCAGGTGGCTGCCCTGATGGATGCGACCCTGGAACTTGAAGCCCGCCGGTATCCGCGGCAGGTGGCGCTGGAGGAACATTTCGCCGCCATGTTGCCTGAGCTCGTTTGGAAACACACACCGCAGCAGTTCGCCGCGCTGGCCGAAGCTGCGTTGAAACCCAAGGCGCCGGTACCAACGGAGGTGGGTCTGGCGCACCTCCACGGCAGCCCCGTCAGTGTCAAGGAACAGGCGGAGCTGATCGGACTGCGTCTGCAGGAGGGCAGGCCGCTGTCCTTCCGGGCACTGATTGCCGACGCGGAATCCACGCTGGTTGTGGTTGCCCGGTTCCTGGCATTGCTGGAGCTGTTCCGCGACCAGGCAGTGGCCTTCGACCAAGTCGCGCCGCTGGGCGACCTGACTGTCCGGTGGACCGCGTCCACCCACTGGAGCAGCGACCACCTGAGTGAAGAATATGAGGAGAAGACGTGAGCAAGCCCCAGCCTGGACCGCCCCCGGATGGCGCATCAGAGATGGCCGCGCTTCCGGGCGGCGCCCGCGCCGCCCTGGAGGCCGTGCTGATGGTGCTGGATCAGCCGGCGTCCGCCGCAGACCTCGCCGCCGGACTGGACCTCACCGTGGATACGGTGCAGCAGTTGCTGCTGGAACTACAGCATGAGTATGACGGCTATACTGTTAAAGCCCCGGATATGGAAATCGCCAGTGATGCTGGCTTCACCTCCAGCCCCCGGGGTTTTGAATTGCGGAATGTTGCCGGTGGCTGGCGCATCTACTCCCGGGCCGAATTCGCCGACATCGTCGGAGCATTTGTCCTGGAGGGCCAGACAGCCAGGCTGACACAGGCAGCGCTTGAAACGCTCGCCGTCATCGCCTACCGGCAGCCCGTTTCACGGGCCAGGGTGTCTGCAATTCGGGGGGTCAATGTCGACTCTGTCGTGCGGACGCTTACCCAGCGCGGGCTGATCGAGGATGCCGGAACTGATCCGGAATCGGGCGCCGTCCTGTACCGGACGACGTCGTATTTCCTTGAACGCATGGGAATCGGCTCGGTGGCGGAGCTGCCCCAGATCTCACCGCACCTTCCGGGGCTTGACGGGATCGAAGAGTTCTACGACGCCGGAAAAATGTAGGCACCACCGCCTGCGGAACAGTATTTAACCAGGGCAGATTTAATCTGCAGGGCTGGCTAGTGTTGTCTTTGGACAACCGTTGCCGCTCAACATAACGAAGGACGGGTCATGACACAGGCGGGACGCCAGGGTTCACCACGTAACAGTTCAGGGCGTAAAGGTCCGGAGCGAGCTGCAGGGCAGGGCGGCCGGGGAGGCCAGCGCGGCACCGGCTTCGGCTCGGGGCAGCGCGACTTCTCCAAGGGCAGCGACCGGCCATTCGGCGACCGTTCCCACAGGGCTGCCAAGCCCCGCGAGGAACGCTTCGTCGATCCGGACGAGGCAGCGGCCGGCCAGACCGGCAGGCCATCCGCGGACAGGAAGGCCGGAGCCAAGCCGGCCGTCCGCAAAGCCGGCGCGCGCAAACCGGGCGCCGGCAAGGCTCCGGGTACTCCCGGGGCGCTCAAGCCCAAGCCCCGTGCCGGTGCTCCCAAGACGGCCGCTTCGCGTGCCTTTGGAAGCGAGCGCTTCGGGCAAAACCTCGGCCCTGTCCGCAAGCCTTCGCGGAAGCGCGGGCCGCGCGGCGACGTTCCGCAGTCAGAAGTGCATGACGCCGACGGCGTCCGCCTGCAGAAGGTCATGGCCTCCGCCGGTGTGGCCTCACGCCGCGTCTGCGAGGAGATGATCGCCGAAGGCCGCGTGGAGGTCGACGGCAAGGTCGTCACCGAGCTCGGCGTCCGCGTCGACCCCAAGACCGCGGTCATCCACGTGGACGGCCTGCGCATCCAGCTCGATGACACCCTGGTCTACATGGTGTTCAACAAGCCCAAGGGTGTTGTCTCCACCATGGAGGACCCTGACGGCAGGCCCTGCATTAGCGACTTCGTCCGCAACAACCAGGGCGAACGGCTTTTCCATGTCGGACGCCTTGACGTCGCCACTGAGGGCCTGCTGTTGCTGACCAACGACGGCGAACTCGCCAACCGCCTGACGCACCCTTCCTATGAGGTGCCCAAGACGTACCTGGTCCAGGTCCGCGGCCCGTTCCCGCAGGGCGTCGGCGCCCAGCTGAAGTCCGGCATCGAGCTGGAGGACGGCATCGCCTCCGTGGACTCCTTCCGCCTCGTCGACTCCACTCCGGGCCACGTGCTGATCGAAGTGGTCCTGCACTCCGGAAAAAACAGGATTGTGCGCCGGCTCTTCGACGCCGTCGGGTTCCCTGTGCTGCGCTTGGTGCGCGTCAAGGTTGGCCCCATCGGGCTGGGTGACCAGCGACAGGGGAGCATCCGCAACCTCGGCAAGCAGGAAGTCGGCCACCTGCTGGCATCCGTAGGGCTCTAGGGCATGTCGGCATTCCGTACTCACGGCCGCGGACACCTGAACGGACCCGTCGTTGTTATCGGCACAGGCCTGCTTGGGACCAGCATCGGCCTCGGCCTTCGGGGCCGCGGCGTTGCCGTCTACCTCTCCGATCCGTCGCCCACTAACCAGGCAGTAGCCGTCGACATCGGTGCGGGCCAGCCGCTCACGTCGTTGGGCGGGGAGCAGCCTGAACTCGTTGTCGTGGCGTCCCCGCCGGACGTGACGGCCGACGTCGTGGAGCGTGCCCTGTCTGACTACCCTGGCGCCACCGTGGTCGACATTGCCAGCGTTAAGGCAGCCATCCAGCAGGAGCTGCGCCGCCGGAACGTCGATCTTGCCCGCTACGTGGGCACGCATCCCATGGCCGGCCGCGAGAAGTCCGGTCCGGTGGCCGCCCGCGGTGAGCTTTTCACCTCCATGCCGTGGGTCGTGTGCCCGTCCGAGGAGTCTTCGGCCGGCGCGGTGCAGGCCGCGCGTGCACTGGCCACGGATCTTGGCGCCGTTGTTTCGCAGTTTACAGCTGAGGAACATGACGGGGCTGTGGCGCTGGTCTCCCATCTGCCGCAGGTGATGTCTTCGCTGCTGGCAAGCCGGCTGCAGGACACGCCGCTGCATGCGCTCTCCCTCGCGGGAAACGGGCTCCGCGACACTACCCGCATTGCAGCCAGCGATCCCACGCTGTGGGTCCAGATCCTGGGTGCGAATGCCGGCAAAGTGGTGCAGATCCTTTACGGTGTCCGGGATGACCTCAACCGGCTGATCGGAACACTGGAAGACCCCGAGGCGGCCGGAGCCCGGCTTGACCTTGCCCAGCTCATGAGCGAGGGCAACGCCGGCCAGGCCCGGATCCCGGGAAAGCACGGCGGGCCGCCACAGGCATACTCATGGCTTACCGTGCTCGTCGATGACCGGCCCGGCCAGATCGCAAGGCTGCTGACCGAGATCGGTGAAATCGGCGTGAACCTCGAGGACCTCCGCCTGGACCACTCCTCCGGGCAGAACGTGGGCATGGTGGAGATCTCTGTCTTGCCGAGCGCACATGACCTCCTTGTAGAAGCCCTAAGCGACCGTGGATGGCGGGTACTGCAGTGACACAGGAACTTCTTGACACGATGCCGGCGCTCCGGCTGGGCCGCCCGCTCGTCGTGGCCATTGACGGTCCTTCGGGATCCGGCAAGTCGAGTGTGAGCAAGGAAGTGGCCCGCCGCCTCAACCTCGCCTACCTGGATACCGGAGCCATGTACCGTGCCCTGACCTGGTACTGCCTGGACCGCGGCACGGACCTCAACGACGCCTCCGCCGTTGAGCTGGCGGCCGAAGACCTGCCGCTCGACATCAGTACCACTCCCCACGAGGAGTACGTGCGGGTGGACGGCACCGACGTCACCGAAGCGATCCGGGAACCGAAGATCTCCTCGGCTGTCAGTGCCGTCGCAACCACCCTCGGCGCCCGTACCGAACTGATCCGCCGCCAGCGCGCCCTGATCGAGAAGCACCACCGCCGCATGGTGGTGGAGGGCAGGGACATCACCACCGTCGTCGTGCCCGGGGCCGAGGTCCGGATGCTGCTGACGGCCAGCGAGGAAGCCCGGCTGCGCCGGCGCGGCATCCAGCTCGGCGGCACGCAGAGCGCAGAACAGCTTGCCGCCCAGGTGACCCAGCGCGATGCTAAGGACTCCACGGTCGTTAACTTCACCCGGGCCGCGGACGGCGTCGTGACCCTTGATTCCTCCGATCTGGATTTTGAGCAGACCGTGGCGGCCGCGCTGCGGATTGTCACCAAAGTCATCAACCATGACTGACCCTGTATCCGCCCCCAGACCACCACTAAGGAAAGTGCAATGAGCGACACCACTCAAACTTCCGGCCGCTCAGGCGCCGGCGAAGACGAATACACGCCGACCGGCACCGACCAGGTGGCTGAGCACCTTGCCGCCATCGACGACGACGAGGCCGAACTCCGTGCGGCTTCGCTCCGGGCGGGACTGGAAGACTACGAACTCGACGACGAAGACGCCGCCCTCCTCAGCGGCCATTACGACGACGAGGACCTGGAAGGTCCGGTCAAGCTGGACCCGGTCCTGGCGATCATCGGACGCCCGAACGTCGGCAAGTCCACCCTGGTCAACCGCATCCTGGGCCGCCGCGAGGCAGTCGTGGAGGACACCCCGGGTGTGACCCGGGACCGTGTCATGTACTCCGCCACCTGGAACGGCCGCAACTTCACTGTTGTGGACACCGGCGGCTGGGAACACGATGCCCGCGGCATCCACGCCCGGGTGGCGGAGCAGGCGGAAATGGCCGTCGAGCTCGCCGACGCCGTCCTGTTCGTTGTTGACTCCGCCGTCGGTGCAACCGCCACCGACGAAGCCGTCATGAAGATGCTGCGGCGGAGCAAGAAACCGGTCATCCTGGTGGCCAACAAGGTGGACGACTTTGCACAGGAGGCGGACTCCGCCGTCCTGTGGGGCCTTGGCTTCGGCGAGCCCTACCCCGTCTCGGCACTTCACGGCCGCGGCGTGGCCGACCTGCTGGACCATGTCATGGACACGCTTCCGGAATTTTCCACCATCGAGGGCGTTGAACGCTCCGGCGGCCCCCGCCGCGTGGCGCTGATCGGCCGCCCGAACGTCGGCAAGTCGTCCCTGCTGAACAAGCTGGCCGGCTCCGAGCGGGTGGTAGTGGACAACACCGCAGGCACAACCCGGGACCCGGTGGACGAGTTCATCGAGCTCGGCGGACGCACTTGGCGTTTCGTCGACACCGCCGGCATCCGGCGCCGCCAGCACATGGCCCAGGGCGCCGACTTCTATGCCTCCCTGCGGACGCAAAGCGCGCTCGAAAAGGCGGAGGTCGCCGTCGTGCTGCTCGCTGTGGACGAGGTGCTCAGCGAGCAGGACGTCCGCATCCTCCAGCTGGCCATCGAGTCCGGACGCGCCCTGGTCCTCGCCTTCAACAAGTGGGACCTCCTGGATGATGAGCGCCGCCGTTACCTGGAGCGCGAAATCGAGCAGGATCTGGCCCACGTCGAGTGGGCTCCGCGCGTCAACATTTCGGCCAAGACCGGCTGGCACAAGGACCGCCTCGTGCCGGCACTGGATGTTGCTTTGGAAAACTGGGACAGGCGGATCCCGACCGGCCGGCTCAACGCCTTCCTGGGTGAACTCGTGGCCGCACACCCGCACCCGGTGCGCGGCGGAAAGCAACCGAGGATCCTCTTCGGCACCCAGGCCTCCAGCCGTCCGCCGAAGTTCGTCCTCTTCACCACCGGATTCCTCGATCCGGGATACCGCCGCTTCATCACCCGCCGGCTCCGGGAAACCTTCGGCTTCGAAGGGACACCGATCGAAGTCAGCATGCGTGTCCGGGAAAAACGGGGAAAGAAGCGTTAATTGCGACACACCAGGCCCGGGACAGCGGAAATTGTCACGGGCACCCTCCGGAATCGTGTAAGCTTTTGGAGGTGGTTCGGCCGGACTGCTGAAGTGAAATTCTTCTGATTTTCACTGAAGCGGAGAACGGCAGAACTGACGGGCTGTAGCGCAGCTTGGTAGCGCACTTGACTGGGGGTCAAGGGGTCGCAGGTTCAAATCCTGTCAGCCCGACCAGCAAAAACCCCGCCGATCCTGCAGAGGATCGGCGGGGTTTTTCTTTGCCATTTCCGCAAAGCTCTTGCTTCCGGAACCGTTATTTGAGGAACCCGTTACTTGAGGAACCGGGAGGTCCGGCGGTCCGCCAGGACCTTACCTTTGGTCTGGCAAGTGGGGCAGTACTGGAGGGCTGTGTCCGCGAAGGACACTTCACGCACGGTGTCCCCGCACACAGGGCACAGCTCTCCGGTCCGGCCATGAACGTTCATGCCGCCGCGCTTCGTATCCTTCAGATCTCCCGGCGCCTTGCCCAAGGCCTCCTGGACGGCAGCCCCGAGAACATCGTGGATGGCGGTAAAAAGAACCTGCACCGTTTCCTTGTCCAGTGAATCTGCCATGGTGTACGGCGAGATCTTTGCGGCGTGCAGGATCTCGTCACTGTAGGCGTTGCCAATGCCGGCCATCACGTTCTGGCTCCGCAGGACGCCCTTGATCTGATGCGGACTGGCAGCGAGGATCGCCTGCAGGTTCTCGACGCTGAATCCGGGATCCAGGGGATCGGGGCCGAGGGCGGCAATTCCCGGCACCTGGTGCGGGTCTGTGACGACGTAAACCGCAAGGCTCTTCTTGGTGCCGGCCTCCGTGAGATCCACGCCCAGGTGGCCGCCGTCCTGTTTCCGGAAGCTGAGCCGGGCAGCGATGGGGCCTTTGCCGGGCCGCAGCGGCGCCTCTGACGGGGACTCCGTGTAACGCACCCAGCCCGCCCGTGCCAGATGGAAAACAAAGTGCAGGCCGCCGGCCTCCATGCTGACAAACTTGCCGAAGCGCCGGACGCCGGTCACCGTGCGGCCTTCCAGGGCCGTGTAGGGCGGATCGGCGGTCTTCAGGACGGCCACGGAAAGGACCTGAAGTTTCGTCAGCACGGCGCCTTCAAGGTGTGTGCCGAGAAAGGCGGTCAGACCGGCTACTTCGGGTAGTTCTGGCATGCCCCCACTGTGGCACAACGATGGAGGGGTGTCAGCGCCTGAGCTGGGCCGATGCTGTTCTGGTCCCCTTTGCCGCCAAGCGCTTGTGCCTATACTTTCAGCGGTGGCTTGTTCCTACGCCTCCGTTGACATTGGTGATTGACCCGATGAAAGGCCCCTGATGAGCAACATTCCCTCTGATCTGTCCTACACCGCCGAACATGAGTGGGTGTCCTCGCCGAACACCGACGGAGTGGTCCGGGTCGGGATCACCGACTTCGCCCAGGATGCCCTTGGAGACGTCGTCTACGCCCAGATGCCCGAAGTCGGGACGACTGTTACGGCGAACGACGTCATCGGTGAGGTCGAGTCCACCAAGAGCGTCAGCGATATCTACGCCCCGGTTACCGGTGAAATCGTCGCCCGGAACGAGGCGCTGGACACGGATTCTGCCCTCATCAATTCCGATCCCTACGGCGATGGCTGGCTCATCGAGGTCAAGCTCGCGGAACCTGACGCTGTGGACTCCCTGCTCAGTGCATCGGAGTACGAACAACAGGTAGGCTAAAGCTAGCTGTTCCCGCCGGTCCGGGCCATTGATTTTCAGTGCCATTGATTTTCAGGTGTATTGATTTCCAGTGGTCTGGACCCGCGGGCAGCGAACCCGGGGCTGCCAGGCAGTTTCCGGACGGTACGCGTTGATTGCAGGGGGACATCTGCAACGAAGGAGGAGGAATCCATGGTTGGCGGCGAACAGAACCACACCAGCGGTGATTACGGCACGGGCGTGGGCAGGGCTTCGGAGACAACCTCGATCAA
>JAPSIT010000011.1 GCA_031178585.1 Arthrobacter sp. | reverse complement strand
GCTCTGGTCCAGGACCGTATCTCACGGATGGAAATCTGATGATCGAAGTCGAGATTGTGGGCGTCCGGATAGAGCTGCCCTCCAACCAGCCCCTGGTCCTGCTGCGCGAGATGCACGGCGAACGGCATGTACCCATCTGGATCGGCACCCCGGAAGCCAGCGCCATTGCCCTGGCCCAGCAGGGTGTGGTTCCGCCCCGGCCCATGACGCACGACCTTCTGGTGGACGTCGTCGAGACGCTGGGACACGCCGTGGTCAGCGTGAACATCGTGGCCGTGGAAGACAACATTTTCTACGGGCAGCTCCAGTTCGACAACGGCGCCACGGTCAGCTCCCGGGCATCGGACGCTCTGGCCATTGCGCTGAGGGCCAAGTGCCGCATCTGGTGTGCGGATTCAGTCATGGACGAGGCCGGGGTACGGATCACCGAGCACGACGAGGGGGAGGACACCGAGCCCGGCCCCGCCGTGGACGAGGAGCGCGAAATGCGCAAGTTCCGTGAGTTCCTGGACGACGTGGAGCCGGAAGACTTCGACGGCTAAGGTCACGTTAAGGTTAAAGTTAAGGCTGAAACTTTCGACACGCCGTTTCTCTGGCCCGAGGTCTTTGACCTTGGGGCGCGGCGGGCCTAACGTCGAAGGTACCAAGTTCCCATTGCATACGACAGCCGCGCAAGTCACACTGGAAAGTGCTACTCCGGCCAAATTACACTCATGATCTTCGTCGTGATCTTCATGTCTGTAGGGCTGTTGCGGCAGACTTCCCCAGGGGAGCTCATGACAAGGAGGATCCACGTGAGTCCGAAAGGCGAAGCAGGCGAGCTCAAGCAGTCTTCGACGGCCGGCGTAGCTGTGCCTGCAAGTGGCGCTCAGGGCCTTCTCTTCACCGAGGACCTTCCGGTGCTGGATGAAGATGCAGGCTACCGGGGTCCCACCGCCTGCAAGGCCGCAGGCATCACCTACCGCCAGCTGGACTACTGGGCCCGGACCGGCCTGGTGGAGCCCGCAGTCCGCGGTGCCGCCGGCTCGGGATCGCAGCGGCTGTACGGCTTCCGTGACATCCTGGTCCTCAAGGTGGTCAAGCGGCTGCTGGACACTGGCGTGTCGCTGCAGCAGATCCGCTCCGCCGTGGAACACCTCCGTGAGCGCGGCGTTGAAGACCTCGCCCAGATCACCCTCATGAGCGACGGCGCCAGTGTCTACGAATGCACCTCCGCCGACGAAGTCATCGACCTCGTGCAGGGCGGCCAGGGCGTCTTCGGCATCGCCGTTGGACGCGTGTGGCGTGAGGTTGAGGGCAGCCTCGCCTCGCTGCCGAGTGAACATGCCAGCGAGCAAAGCTTTCCGGATGACGAACTGAGCAAGCGCCGGGCTGCACGCAAGCTCGGCTAACGGACTGCTGAATTAGGGGCGTTCACGAACGGGGGGAGCCGTCCGTCGAAGTGCTGTCCAGCGGGACGTTGCTGGGGCCGTTGACGACGTTGTGTTGCTCGATCCATCCAGATCCATCCAGCCAGAGCGCGTCGCGCACAGCCACCAGGATATTGTCGCGGATAACGGTGGTGGACGGACAGGACGCGTGGCAGACAACACCGCGCGAGCGGCTGCCGTTCAGCCAGACCGTGTTGAATTCAAAAGTGGTGCTGTTGGTAGGGCCGTACTTTGTGCCCGGGCCGCGGATGATCAGTCCCGTGGACTCGGCGCAGTCCGCACCGCACGAGGAGCGCACCAGGTTGTAGCGGAAAACATTGCCGTCGGCCGTTCCGTCAGAACGCCCGACTTCGGAGAACACGTTGTTGTCGATGGCGTGGTTGTGGTGAATGTTGTTGCGGTTGCCGTTGTAGATCTCGAAGGCGCTGCCGTCCTGGCCGTAGTCAAAGGAGGCAGCCGTGGAACCGGTGACGGTGTTGCCGAAGAACTCGTTGTCGTTGCCGTTGATCAGCACTCCGAAGGCCCCTGAGTCATCGGTACAGTCTGCCGCCTCCGCAGCGGCGCACTGACTTCCCGGCGTATTGACGTTCATGACGTTGTTGTTCTTCAGGACATTGTTGGAGTAGTTGCTGAAGTCGGAGCCTGTCCCTACCTTGATTCCGGCCGCATTGCCGGAGGCCTCGGAATTTTTCACCGCTACGTGGTCGCCATACACATTGAAGCCCGCGTACCCGCAGTTTGTAGCCCGCAGACCATCAACCTCAATGTAGCTGCCGTTCAGCCGGAAGCAGTCCCCGTCCTCTCCGCTCGTCACCGTTGGCAGCTTCCCGCTTCCGTAGCTGTCCAGCCTGACCGCCGACTCCGCAGTGCCGCTTTCGTCCAACACGACCCTGCCTGCCCACTCATCACCCCTGCGGAAACTGACGGAATCGCCGGGATTGAAAGTCGTCGTATTGATCTTCATCAGGGACTGCCAGGGTGAATCGGGGGAAGTCCCGGAGTTGCTGTCACTACCGAGAGCGCTGATGTAGTAGCGGGTGGACGAGCCTGACCGGTTTACTGCGGAAATGCCGGCCACCAACAGGACTACCAGGAGGACAACCGCCAGCACCGCGGCCCGTGTGGCATTTGCACTCATGATTACACCTGCGGGGGAGGCAGAGAAACGAGGGACTCGGAGCCGCAATGCTATAAAGCACCCGACGCATAGTCAATGGCCCGCATCGACTATGTGGGTGCCAAGATTACGTGCAGTTGTGCCGCGGGGTTCACGACGCCGCCCTGCCGGCAGAGGTCGTAATCAGCTGGCTTCTAGCGGTTAACGCGGCTGCGGTTCGCCCGGCCGGTGGACATCAGGTTCGCCAGGAGTGTGTCGAAGAGCGCCGCGGCCGATTTTGCCGACTCGCCGGGCCAGTGGTGGATGGAATGGGCTGCACCCTGAATCTGTTGCCAGTTGGCTTGCTCAGGGATGTGCGGGGCGAGCAGGAGATCGCCGAACATCGACTGCATCTCAGCAAGCCGGAACGCGTGTTCGGAGGATCCGGTCCGCACGCGGTTTGCCACGATTCCCGCGGGTGTGAGGTTGGGGGCGAATTCCTGCCGGAAGAGCTGTATGGCGCGCATGGTCCGCTCGGTCCCGGCCACGGAGAAGAGGCCGGGCTCCGCCACGAGGGCCACCTTGGTGCTGGCCGACCATGCCATGCGGGTCAGGCCATTCAAGGAAGGAGGGCAGTCAACGAGTACCAGCTGGTACTTGTCCGTTCCTGCCAGAACCGCGGACAGCCGGCGAAGATCCCTCTTGCCAAGGTCCGGGCGGTCGTAGACGCCGGTGTAGGCCGAGCCAACGGCGACGTCCAGGACGGCCGGGGCGGAGCCGTTGGGTGCCACCCGTGAAGTCCAGCCGCTAGGCACCACATTTTCCGGAAGCCGGGCCTTGCGGGGATTTTTCAGCATCCGGCCGATGTCCAGCTTGTCGCTCGGCTGCACTCCCAAGGCTGTGCTGGCATCGGCATGGGGATCAAGGTCCACAACGAGGGTGGGGATGCCGGCGGCCAGTGCCGCAGACGCCAATCCGGTCGTGACGGATGTCTTGCCGACACCGCCTTTGAGGCTGCTGATGCTGACTACTTGCACTTGAAAAACCAATACCTAACGCCGGTTGCCGTGTTGGGGTAGTTGCTGTTCCGGTGCTGCCGGAACGGGGACAGGGTTCGCCGCCCCATTCATCATATGTTGACCGGGTGCCTAAACCCTTTTTATCCGTTTCCGGCATGGCTTAGCAGGCAGGGCAGCGCCAGACAGCGTGATTGTGGCTTCGAAATGACGGATAATTTGTGATGGTCGACACAATGATTTGTGTTTCAATACGCGCGTCTTACACACTGTGACGACACTTACCGAACCACCCGCGATGATGCAGGAGAAGTATGTTTTCCAAGATTCTGGTGGCCAACCGCGGCGAGATCGCAATCCGTGCTTTCCGTGCAGGCTACGAACTCGGTGCCAAGACAGTCGCCGTGTTCCCCAACGAGGACCGTAACTCGATCCACCGCCAGAAGGCCGACGAGGCATACCTCATCGGTGAAGAGGGCCACCCCGTACGCGCCTACCTGGACGTTGACGAGGTCATCCGGGTCGCCAAGGAATCTGGAGCCGACGCCATTTACCCCGGCTATGGCTTCCTTTCCGAGAACCCGGACCTTGCCCGCGCCGCCAAGAACGCCGGCATAACCTTCGTCGGACCCCCGGCCGAGGTCCTGGAACTCGCCGGCAACAAGGTCGCCGCCCTGGAGGCTGCCCGCAAGGCCGGCGTCCCCGTCCTGAAGTCGAGCGCGCCGTCGAAGGACCTTGACGAACTCATCGCCGCCGCGGACGAAATCGGCTTCCCGATTTTCGCGAAGGCAGTTGCAGGCGGTGGCGGACGCGGCATGCGCCGGGTCGACACCCGTGAAGCGCTGCCCGAAGCGCTGCAGTCTGCCATGCGCGAGGCCGACGCTGCCTTCGGCGACCCCACCATGTTCCTGGAACAGGCGGTTCTCCGTCCCCGGCACATCGAGGTGCAGATCCTGGCCGACGCCGAGGGCAACGTCATGCACCTGTTCGAGCGTGACTGCTCCATCCAGCGCCGCCACCAGAAGGTTATCGAGATCGCCCCGGCGCCCAACCTCGACGAGGGCATCCGCCAGGCTCTGTACCGCGACGCCGTGAAGTTCGCCAAGGCGCTCAACTACGTCAACGCCGGTACCGTCGAGTTCCTTGTGGACACGGTAGGGGAGCGCGCCGGCCAGCACGTCTTCATCGAAATGAACCCGCGCATCCAGGTGGAGCACACTGTCACGGAAGAGGTCACCGACGTCGACCTGGTCCAGTCGCAGATGCGCATTGCCTCCGGCGAAACACTGGCCGACCTCGGCCTGTCGCAGGAGACCGTCTTCCTCAAGGGCGCAGCGCTGCAGTCCCGCATCACCACGGAGGACCCGGCCAACGGCTTCCGCCCCGACGTCGGAAAGATCACCGGCTACCGCTCGGCCGGCGGCGCCGGTGTAAGGCTCGACGGCGGCACGGTCTACTCGGGTGCTGAAATCAGCCCCCACTTCGACTCCATGCTCGTCAAGCTCACCTGCCGCGGCAGGGACTACCCGGCCGCAGTGGCCCGGGCACGCCGTGCCCTCGCGGAATTCCGTATCCGCGGCGTCTCCACCAACATCTCCTTCCTGCAGGCTGTGCTGGACGACGCCGACTTCATCGCCGGAGACGTGGCCACGTCCTTCATCGACGAGCGGCCCGAGCTGCTGAAGGCCCGCGTTTCAGCCGACCGCGGCACCAAGCTGCTGACCTGGCTGGCAGAGGTCACCGTCAACAAGCCGAACGGTGAGCTCACGGTCCACATGGATCCCGCCGAGAAGCTTCCGGTCGTGAAGGGCAGCGAGCCGCAGCCGGGCTCCCGCCAGCGTCTGCAGGAACTGGGCCCGGAAGGTTTCGCCCGTGCCCTCCGTGAGCAGAAGGCCGTAGCGGTCACGGACACCACGTTCCGCGATGCCCACCAGTCGCTGCTGGCCACGCGCGTCCGCACCAGGGACCTGCTGGCCGCCGCACCGGCCGTATCCTCGCTGTTGCCGGAACTGCTTTCCGTCGAGGCCTGGGGCGGCGCGACGTACGACGTTGCCCTGCGCTTCCTTGGCGAAGACCCGTGGGACCGCCTGGCTGCGCTGCGGAAAGCCATGCCGAACGTCTGCCTGCAGATGCTGCTCCGCGGGAGGAACACCGTAGGCTACACCCCGTACCCCGAGGAAGTGACGGAGGCCTTCGTCAACGAGGCGGCCGCCACGGGCATCGACATCTTCCGCATCTTCGATGCGCTGAACGACGTCAACCAGATGGCGCCGGCCATCCGCGCCGTGCGTGCCACCGGTACCGCCGTCGCCGAAGTGGCTCTCTGCTACACGGGCGACATGCTGGATCCGAACGAAAAGCTGTACACGCTGGACTACTACCTGCAGCTGGCGGACAGGATCGTGGAGGCAGGCGCGCACATCCTCGCCATCAAGGACATGGCCGGCCTGCTCCGTCCGGCAGCTGCCGCCAAGCTTGTGGCGGCCCTCCGGGAACGGTTCGACCTGCCCGTCCACCTGCACACGCACGACACTGCCGGCGGACAGCTCGCCACCCTGTTCGCGGCGGTCGATGCCGGCGTTGACGCCGTCGACGTCGCCTCGGCATCCCTGGCCGGAACCACGAGCCAGCCGTCCGCCTCTGCGCTGGTCGCAGCCCTGGCGCACACCGAGCGCGACACCGGCCTGAGCCTTGCCAACGTCAGCTCCCTGGAACCCTATTGGGAAGCCGTGCGCCGCGTATATGCCCCGTTCGAGTCCGGACTGCCGGGCCCCACAGGCCGCGTCTACCAGCACGAAATCCCCGGCGGGCAGCTGTCCAACCTCAGGCAGCAGGCCATGGCATTGGGCCTGGGCGAACGCTTCGAGGCCATCGAGGATATGTACACCGCCGCTGACCGCATCCTCGGCCATCTGGTAAAGGTCACGCCGTCCTCCAAGGTTGTGGGCGACCTCGCCCTGCACCTTGTCGGGCTGAACGCCGATCCCGCCGACTTCGAAGAGAACCCGCAGAACTACGACATCCCGGACTCGGTCATCGGTTTCCTGTCGGGCGAGCTCGGTGATCCTCCCGGAGGCTGGCCGGAACCGTTCCGCACCAAGGCACTGCAGGGGCGGAGCATCAAGGTCCGCGACGCGGAGCTCAGCGCGGAAGACAGCGCAGCGCTTAAGGGCGACTCGAAGACCCGGCAGCAGACGCTGAACCGCCTGCTCTTCGCCGGCCCCACCAAGGACTACCAGAAGAGCGTGGAAACGTACGGCAACGTTTCCGTCCTGGACACCCGCGACTACCTGTACGGTCTGCAGCGCGGTCAGGAACACGTGATCCAGCTCGAAAAGGGTGTCCGCCTTATCGCCTCGCTGGAGGCCGTTTCGGAGCCGGACGAGAAGGGCATGCGCACGGTCATGTGCACGCTCAACGGGCAGTCCCGTCCTGTCTCGGTCCGCGACAAGTCCGTGATCAGCAACGTCAAGGCAGCCGAAAAGGCCGATCCGGCCCAGCCGGGCCAGGTGGCTGCACCGTTCGCCGGGGCCGTCACCGTGACGGTCAAGGTCGGAGACACTGTCAAGGCCGGTGACACCGTTGCCACGATCGAGGCGATGAAGATGGAGGCATCCATCACGACGCCGGCCGGCGGCAGGGTGACGCGGATAGCCATTTCCGCTGTGGAACAGGTACAGGGCGGCGATCTGCTGCTCGTCGTCGAATAGCCGGCCGCCGAGTAGCGGCCAGTCCAACGTGAAGAGCCCCGCCGGAGAAATTCCGGCGGGGCTCTTTCGTGTCTGCTCTTAGTTGCCTTGTCTTGCTGCTTGTCTTGCTGATTGGCGCCTGCCCGCTTTCGCGGGCGGGGCTAAGCGCGGGTGGGCTTGGGCGCAGCGTACATTTCGTCCACGACGGACTCAAAGTCCTTCATGACCTGCGCCCGCTTGACTTTCATGGACGGGGTGAGGTGGCCCGAGGCCTCGGTGAAGTCCTGCGGCACGATCCGGAACGACTTGATGGCCTCGGCCTGGGAAACGGACTGGTTCGCGGTGTTGATCAGTTCCTGTACGGCGGCCCTCACCGTCTCGTTGTCGGCAGCCTCGGCCACAGTGGTTTCCGCAGGCAGTCCATGCCGCTGCAACCATCCCGGAAGGGCTTCCTCGTCGAGCGTAACGAGAGCACCGATGAAGGGCCGGTTATCGCCGACCACGAGCACCTGGGACACCAGCGCGTCAGCGCGGATCTGGTCTTCCAGCAGGGCCGGGATCACGTTCTTGCCTCCGGCCGTCACAATGATCTCCTTCTTCCGGCCGGTGATCGTCAGGAAGCCGTCGGTGTCGAGCTGGCCGATGTCTCCCGTGCGGAACCAGCCGTCGACGAATGCCTCGGCCGTCAGGTCATCGCGCTTGTAGTAGCCCTTCATGACGCAGACACCCTTGGTGAGGATCTCGCCGTCGTCGGCAATTTTTACCGTATTGCCGGGAATCGGTGCTCCCACGGTGCCGATCTTGATCCGCTCGGGCGTGTTGACGCTGACAGGGGCCGTGGTTTCGGTGAGCCCATAGCCTTCGAGGATCTGCAGGCCGATGCCTTGGAAGAAGTGGCCCAGCCGTTCGCCCAGCGGGCCGCCGCCTGACACAGCGTGTGCGACCTCGCCGCCCATGGCCGCCCGGAGCTTGCCGTAGACGAGCTTGTCGAAGAGGGCGTGCCTGACCTTCAGCCCGAGGCCCACCTTGCCGTCCTGGCGGGCGCGGGAATATGCGATGGCCGTGTCCGCCGCTTTGTGGAAGATCGCGCCTTTGCCGCCGTCTTCGGCCTTGGTCAGCGCGGAGTTGTACACCTTCTCGAAGACACGCGGCACGGCAAGGATGAAGGTGGGCTTGTAGCTCTGCAGGTCAGGGAGCAGGTGCTTGATGTCAGGGGTGTGTGCCACGGTGACGCCGGCCCCCACGGCCAGGACCGAGATGAACCGTGCGAACACGTGCGCCATCGGAAGGAACATGATGGTCCGCGCCTGTTCGTTAACAATTTGGCGCAGGGACGTGGCCAGTGCATTTTCCGTAAGTTCAACGAAGTTTCCGTGCGTCAGTTCGCAGCCCTTGGGCCGCCCCGTGGTTCCGGAGGTGTAGATGATCGTGGCGACGTCGCCCAGCCCGGCCGTGCTCCGGCGGGCTTCGAGTTCCTCATCGCTGACGTCTGCTCCGGCCTCCCGGAGGGCATCCAGTCCTCCGCCGTCGAGCTGCCAGACGCGGGTCAGGGCAGTCAGGCCCTCGGAGGTGGCCGCCTGCCTGATGACGTTTTCGTGATGCGCCGCCTCACCAAAGGCAGCAACCGCGCCTGAGTCGCCGAGGTTCCAGGCCACCTGCGACGGGGAGGACGTTTCATAGATCGGGACGGAGACGCCGCCGGCGAACCAGGTGGCGAAGTCAACCAGTGCCCACTCATACCGCGTCCGGGACATGATGCCGACGCGGTCGCCGGGCTGCACGCCGCTGGCTATGAGCCCCTTTGCGAGGGCAGAGACATCCGTGAGGAAATCCGAGGCGGTGATGTCTTGCCACTGGCCTGAGGCATCCAGGCGCGAGTAGAGCGCCGGATTCGATGTTTTCGCTGCCTGGCGCACCAGAAGATCCGTGATGTTGGAGTCCGAAGGGACGTTGACCAGGGGCGGAACACTGAATTCGCGCACTATAGCTCCTTTGATATAAGTAGGCCGCTGTGGTTAGTCACCACCTTAGTACCCTGCCGCCCGAGGCGGGCTTAGGCCCGCTACCAGCACAAACAGTTACGTATAGCCCAGGTTGCGCCAAGGCGTCTTGGAGGTAAAGGCGTATGCTGCGGCACCTAGAATGGGGATTTATGCAGCCAACACCGCCGGGCGAACCATCCGGACCGACCAGCCCAGCCCGTCTGTTCAACACGACGCTTCCCTCCAGGCGCGTTTGGCGGCGCAGCCGGGCCGGCCAGCCGGGCGGCAGCGCACCTTACCGCGCGCTCCGGCAGCATCTGCGCCCGGCTGCCAACGGGCTCGCCATCGGCATCGACATCGGCGGGACCAAGGTCGCGGCGGGTGTGGTTGATGCAGAAGGCCGCATCCTCAGTGAAGCCAGGCGATCCACCCCCGGAAGCAATCCCCGGGCAGTCGAACACGTCATTGTGGAATTGGTGGAGGAGCTCAGCCGGGGTGCCCGGATCAGGTCGGTGGGGATCGGAGCGGCCGGCTGGATGGATCTCGACGGCGGCACGGTACTCTTCAGCCCGCACCTTGCCTGGCGCAACGAGCCCCTGCGCGACAACCTCCAGCGCTTGCTGCGGCGCCCCGTGATGCTGGCCAACGACGCCGACGCCGCAGCCTGGGCGGAATGGCGGTATGGCGCGGGCAAGGGCCAGGACCGGCTGGTGTGCATCACGCTCGGAACGGGGATCGGCGGGGCCATGGTGATGGACGGCCGGGTGGAACGGGGCCGCTTTGGCGTTGCAGGCGAGTTCGGGCACCAGATCATCATGCCCGGCGGCCACCGCTGTGAATGCGGAAACCGCGGCTGCTGGGAACAGTACGCCTCCGGCAACGCCCTAGGCAGGGAGGCCCGGGAGCTCGCGCTGGCCAACTCGCCGGTGGCACAGGAGCTCCTCAAGGCTGTGGACGGGCATGCCGAGCGCATCACCGGAGCCACCGTGACGGAACTGGCCATCGCCGGGGACGCAGCCTCGAAGGAACTCCTGGAGGACGTGGGGGACTGGCTGGGGCTTGGGCTGGCAAACCTGGCGGCCGCCCTGGACCCGGGAAAGTTCGTGATCGGCGGCGGGCTTTGCGCTGCCGGTGAGCTCCTGGTGGCACCGGCCCGGAAGGCCTTCGCCCGGAACCTTACCGGCCGAGGCTTCCGCCCGGCAGCTGAAATCGCCCTTGCAGCCTTGGGACCCAACGCCGGACTTATCGGCGCGGCTGACCTGTCAAGGGTCAGCAGCCGAACGCACAGCTGAAGCCTGCGCGCTCAGACGCGCGCGCCGTCGTCGTTTTCGTCTTTTTCCTGTGGCAGCTTCATGATGAGGTACACCACGGCCGCCACGAACACGGCCACCATGCCCAGGATCGCCAGCAGGGGTGCGGACCGCCAGAACATGGCCGACAGCACGAGGGCGATCGGCGAACCCACCGCGCCGAGCCACGCCAGCATCGTCAGGGGATCTGTCGCGGAAAGGATGGGTGGATCCTCGGGAACAAACGCGCCCTCTTCGTCATCCACCCCGTAGTCGCGCGGACCCTTCGGCCCTGACTGATCACCATCGCCGGGCATGGCACCGGAACCGGAACCGGCAGCTTCGGCGGCGCGCCGGCGCGCTGCTGCCTGTTCACGTTCGACGGCGGACAGCTCCACGGGTGCCGCGGCACTGGGAGCCAGGCCTAGCGGGTCAAAGTCGGTGAACCGCTTGACAGGAGTCTCCGGTACGGCTGCAGAGTCAGTGGCTGAAGAGTCTGAAGTGCCTGCGGCTGAGGAGCCTGCGGGGGCAGGTGGATGTTCTGCCGCATCCTTGCCGGCGTCGCCGGCCTTCGGTTCGGCGTCAGCCTCGGGGTTTTTCCCTTCAAGCCTGGCCACGAGGTCGAGCCATACGGCGTCATCCTGGTTGGCGCTGGGATCGGACGGATTCGAATCGGGCCTGTTCATTGGGCTCGCCCTTCTGGCTGGCTGTCGCGGACTGGTCGGGTCCCGGTATCCGCGAGGACGTTCCGGATGAACTCCACCGAGCCGCTGAAGATCTGCCCGGCGTCGTTATCGAGGGTGGCTACATGGTAGCTGTTTTCCAACATGGTCACGTGCAGGGGAGCGTGCGTCAGGCCCCGGCGAAGCGCCGTCATGCTCGTGTCCGAAACCACGTGGTCTACGGTGGAACGGAAAACCCGGACGGGGGCGGTGATGCGCGGCAGCAGCAGGCGCGTGGCCTTGAAGAGCTTATGCAGTTCATGGGCGGCTGCAACGGGCGTCCGTGTGTAGGCGCCTTCATCGACGCCGGGTTTAAGGATGTCGTTGCCGATGGACGGGGTGCTTTTCATTACGAGTTTGAGGATGCCGGCCAGCGGCGCGCGGGGGTCGTCGATTACGAGAGCGGGATTTACCAGGACTGTGCCCGCGGCCGGCCTGGTGGCGGCGATGCGCAAGGCAAGTGCACCGCCCATTGAGATGCCTGCCGCGAAGACGTGGTCGCACTCGGCCTCGAGTTCCAGGTAGGCCGCGTCCATTGCGTCATGCCATTCCGTCCAGCGGCTGCGGGCGAGTTCCTGCCACGAGGTGCCGTGGCCCGGGAGGAGCGGCATACGGACCGCGAAGCCTACGTCCGCGAGAGCCATCGCCCAGGCCCGCACGCCGTGGGGGCTTCCGGTAAACCCGTGGGAGAGTGCAATGCCGACCTTGGGGCCGTCCCCGGAGAACGGGCTGCTTAAGGGACTGTGGTCCGGAAGGGTGCTCATTGCTTCTCCGACGAAATAACGCTGTTGGCCTGAGTGCTGGGTGTGCTTCCCGCATGCGTGTCCGCGTGGGCTTGGAAGAACCGCGCCGAGGCCGCGAAAATTTCCGGCGCGTCAACGTCCAGCGTGGCGACATGGCCGCTGTTTTCAAGCAGCACGGTTTCGAGGCTCCCCTTTCCAGTGCGCGCAGTTCCGAGGCGCGCCTTAAGCATGGCCAGCGACGTGGGCGGGACAACGGCGTCGTTCCGGGACTTGAACACCAGTACGGGTGCCGTGATCCGCGGCAGTCCACGGAGGGCCGACGCGAAGAGCCGTTTAAGCTCGTGGACAGCCGCCAGCGGCGTGCGCGAATAGTCGCCGTCCAGGGTGGGGGCCGCCGTCGGATTTTCCTCTTCTATGGGGATAGTGGTCCGCTGGAAATACTTCAGCAGACCAACGATCCTGACACGCCGGTCATAGAAACTCAGGCCAGGATTTACCACGGCCACGCCTGCCGTTGGATGGCGGGAGGCTGTCAGCAGGGCAATGGCCCCGCCCATGGAAAGACCGGCCACGAAGCAGGCGTCCGTCCTGCCGGCGAGCTCCAGGTACGCTTTCTCGAAGGCGCCGTGCCAATCGGCCCAACCTGTGCGCGCCAAGTCCTGCCAGTCAGTTCCGTGACCGGGAAGCAACGGCACCGAGACGGCGAAGCCGCGCTCCGCCAGATATTCGGCCCAGGGGAGGATACTCAACGGGCTGCCTGTAAAACCGTGACAGATGGCGATTCCGATGCGCGCATTGGGGCCGTGGCCCGGATAGCTGAAAGCGGCGGGCGTCGCCGGGTCGCTGCTTTCCGTCATGAGTCCATCGTGTCACTGTTCCCTGCAAATCTCACTAGAGTAGGGTTGCATTGCAGTGCTGGCGGGGTCCTTGGAACGCCCGCCAGTTGCCTTCCGGAGGGGTTGGACACGTGTTTTATTGGATCATGAAGAGGATCTTTCTCGGTCCTGTGCTCCGCACTCTTTTCCGTCCGTGGGTTAAGGGGCTGGACAATGTACCGGCCGAAGGACCTGCGATCATTGCCTCAAACCACTTGTCTTTCTCCGACTCGATCTTCATGCCGCTCATGGTGTCGCGGCCTGTCATTTTCCTGGCAAAGTCGGAATATTTCACGGGCACAGGGCTGAAGGGCAAGCTGACGGCCATGTTCTTCCGGCTGACGAACCAGCTCCCCATGGACCGTTCCGGAGGGGCGGCATCCGCTGCCTCCCTCGAGGCCGGCATGCACGTCCTGAACCACGGGGGACTGCTGGGCATCTACCCGGAGGGGACCCGCAGCCCGGACGGCCGGCTGTACCGGGGCAAGGTGGGCGTTGCGAGGCTCGCGCTGCAGGCCCGGGTTCCGGTGATTCCTGTGGCTATGATCGGCACGGACAAAGTCCAGCCCATCGGTAAAAGGCTCCCGAACATACGGCGCATCGGCATGATCTTCGGGGAGCCCCTCGACTTCAGCAGGTACCAGGGAATGGCCGATGACCGGCTGATCCAGCGGTCGGTGACGGACGAGATCATGTACGAGCTCATGCGCCTGTCGGGGCAGGAATACGTTGACGAATACGCGTCCGTGGTCAAGCTGCGGCTGGCGGGTAAAGGCCCTGACCAGACCGGCGATGATCAACCCGGGGAAGACCGCCGGGGAGCATGACCGCCGAAGGCCCGGAGGAGACGTGTGACGCGCGCTTGTCGTCCGCCTCGGGTGTGTGACGCCGGCAGGGGGTCAATGACACTCCGGGTGTCCCGATGGCTGTCAGGGCAACTACTCTTAGTAGTGTGACTGAGCTATCCGCAAAACCCGCCCCTTCCACGACCAGCACCGCAGTGAACAGCACCGCCCAGAGCGGCGCCGCGAACTATCCGGGACTGGACAACTGGCGGGATCTTCCGATCTCCCAGCAGCCCTCGTGGCAGGACCGGGATGTCTTCGACGCCTCCGTCCGGGAACTCTCGGCACTGCCGCCCCTGGTGTTTGCCGGCGAAGTGGACGTGCTGCGCGAGCGGCTTGCCGCAGCCGCCCAGGGCAAGGCGTTCCTCCTTCAGGGCGGTGACTGCGCCGAGACGTTCGGCGACGCGACGGCTGACAAGATCAGCGCGCGCGTGAAGACCATCCTCCAGATGGCGGTAGTCCTCACCTATGGTGCCGCAATGCCCGTCATCAAGATGGGCAGGATGGCCGGCCAGTTCGCCAAGCCGCGCTCATCAAATGAAGAAACCCGCGGCGGCGTGACTCTGCCCGCCTACCGCGGCGACATCGTCAACGGGTACGACTTCACCCCGGAGTCCCGCGGGCATGATGCCAGCAGGATGCTTAAGGCCTATCACACGTCCGCATCCACGCTGAACCTGATCCGCGCCTTCACGCAGGGCGGCTTCGCGGACCTGCGCCTCGTGCACCAGTGGAACAAGGGCTTCACGGAAAACCCCGCCCACGCCCGCTACGAATCCCTCGCCCGCGACATCGACCGTGCCATCCAGTTCATGGCCTCCTGCGGCGCTGACTTCGAGGCGCTGAAGCGCGTGGAGTTCTACGCCAGCCACGAAGCCCTGCTGCTCGATTATGAGCGTGCCCTGACCCGTATCGACTCACGCACCGGATTCCCCTACGACACCTCCGCCCACTTCCTCTGGATCGGTGAGCGGACCCGTGAGCTGGACCACGCGCACGTTGACTTCCTCTCGCGCGTCCGCAACCCGATTGGTGTGAAGCTTGGCCCCACCACCACGGGCGACGACGCCCTGCGGCTGATCGACAAACTGGATCCGAACCGCGAACCCGGCCGTCTTACCTTCATCACCCGGATGGGCGCGGGCAACATCCGTGAAAAGCTCCCCGCCGTCGTGGAAAAGGTGACCGCCTCGGGCGCCCAGGTCCTGTGGGTGACCGACCCCATGCACGGAAACACGGTGACGTCGCCGAACGGCTACAAGACCCGTAATTTCGACGACGTTATTGACGAGGTCCGCGGATTCTTCGAAGTGCACCACGCCCTCGGAACGGTGCCGGGCGGCCTGCACGTGGAAATGACCGGGGACGATGTTGCTGAATGCCTCGGCGGTGCCGACCCCATCGACCAGGAAGCATTCCTGGACCGCTACGAGTCAGTATGTGATCCGCGCCTGAACCACATGCAGTCGCTGGAGATGGCGTTCCTCGTGGCCGGCGCCCTGACCCGGCGCTGACAGCAAGCCTTATTACCGGGGGACCTCGGGAGCAAGCGCTCCCGAGGTCCCCCGGTCAGTTGAAGGTTTGTTTAGACCATCGACTAGACGACGGTCAGAGTAACCACGGATCCTTCGGGAACCTCTGTGTCCACAGGATCCTGGTCCCGAACCGTTCCGAAGAATCCGCCGAGGATGTTGTTGACCCGGACCTCGAAGCCGCGCTTCTCCAGCGCTTCACGGGCATCGCCGACCTGCTCGCCGATGTAGTTGGGCACCTTCACGAGCTTCGGGCCTGCGGAAATGGTCAGGGTAATAGTGCTGCCGCGGGTCAGGGTCCCGGAGGCAGGTTCCTGCCTGACCACGGCTCCCTTTGGGACGTTCCTGTCATTGACGGTCTCGTCCGCGACCACCGCCACGAGCCCGGCCGCCTCGATAGCCCGGAAGGCTGCAGACTGTTCAGCTCCGCGGACATCCGGGACAGGGATGGGCTGCGGACCCTTGGAAACGGTAAGGCTGACCGGAGTTCCATGCTTGACCTGGGCCGCAGCTGCGGGGGCCTGGGCGAGGACCGTGCCCGCCGGCGCCTCTTCATCGAACTTCTCGGTGATCTTCCCCAGGGCCATCTCCGCCTGGTTGAGTGCTTCCTTGGCGGCATCGAGGGATTTCCCAGTCAGCTGCGGCAGCGGGAAGAGCTGCGGGCCCTTCGAGACGAACAAGGAAACCTGCTGATATTTGCGGATCTCCGTTCCCGCTTCCGGTTCGGATCCCACCACCAGCCCGGCGCGGACGTCGTCGTCGAAAACATCCTGGGTGCTCGACTGGAATCCGGCAGCGCGGAGGAGCTGCTGCGCCTCGGCAACCGTTCGGTTGGCCACTGACGGGACAGTGCCCGGGGACCCTGGTCCCATGCCAAAGAACCAGCCGGCACCGGTGGCCAGCAGCGCCGCGATGACCAAGATGACAATCCAGAGAACGCCGCGGCGCCGTGCGTTGCCTTCACGCAGGGTTCGCAGGGGTGTCGCGGCGGCGCGGGCGCGTGCCCGTTCATCCACCCGGTCCTGCTTCCGCTGCCCGCGCTTGCTCAGCACCCCCTGGCCCGGGGCTGTCCTGCCCCGGGCCGGGTTAGCCCCGGAACCGGCAACGGGCCCGCGTTGGCTGTAGTGCGGCCGGCCGGCATCCGTGTCACCGCCGCCGAAATCATGGTCTTCGGTGTCAGCGCCGGCATCAAAGTCGTTGTCCGAATCGAGGCCGTAACCCGGAGGCAGCCGCCGCGCGGGGAAGATGGTGGTGGGATTGTTCGTGTGCGAGATGACTTCTGTGGGGCGGTGCCCGCCGTGCGCCTGACCCTGAACTGCCTGATCCTGCACTGCCTGATCCTGCAAATGGGATAGCACCTCGGTATGGCTTGCAGGGAGTCTGGGCTGGGACGGCGGGCGCTGGGGTGCAGGCGGTACCGGGAAGCCTCCTCCTCCCTGCCCCGGAGCCCTGATGCCTGCAGCCGGGCTGCCCTCCCACCGGGCGGCCGGAGGCTGCAGATCGAGCTCCGCATCCGAGAGGTTGGTGCGGATGTGCCTAAGTTCGGAGAGGAGGGCATTGCCGTCCACGGGACGCTTCTCCGGATCCTTGGCCGTGCACCACTGCACCAGCTCATCGACCTCTGCAGCCAGCCCCGGGACCAGGCTGGACGGCGGAGCGACGGTTGAGTTGGCGTGCTGATAGGCAACCTGGATCGGAACATCGCCGTCATACGGTTGTTTGCCGGTGAGCATCTCAAAGAGCATGATCCCCGTGGAGTAAATGTCACTGCGCGCATCTGCCGGCTGGCCTAGCACCAATTCGGGGGAGAGGTAGGCAACGGTCCCGATAAGCGTTCCGGTACTTGTGGTTGTTGTCACCGCCCGGGCCAGCCCGAAGTCGCCGATTTTGATCCGGCCGTCGTCTGCGATCAGGACGTTCTCGGGCTTCACGTCCCGGTGGATCAACCCGGCCGCATGCGCTGAGCCCAGGCCTTCCACCACCGGATCGATCAGGGCGAGTGCAAGGCGCGGAGACAGCGCCCCCTTTTCACGGATAACGTCACGGAGCGTGTGGCCTTTGATGTACTCCATGACCAGATAAGCAGTCCGGCCGTCATGGCCCTGGTCCAAAACGCCCACTACGTGGGGGTGCGAAAGCTTTGCGGCCGAACGGGCCTCACGTGAGAGGCGGTCAAGGAAGCTGCCGTCATTGACCAGATGGGGGTGGAGTACCTTGAGTGCGACGTCCCGGTCCAGCCGCTGGTCCGTGGCTAGGTAAACCGTGGACATTCCGCCACTGGCGAGCCTTGAATTTACCTGGTAGCGGCTATCCACCAGGGAACCGACGAAACTGTCCGACACGTTTTCCTGCACTCTACGATCTTAAGTGCTGCACGGAAACGGGCCCGGACCAACATGGGATCCGGACCCGTATCGTTATGCTCCGCCGCCTATAGCGAGGGGACGGAACGTCTTGGCAGCCTAGGCGAAGTTCTTGCGGTGCGCCTTGATGGCCGCGACATAAGCCTTCGTGTCGGAGTACATTCCGTACTTGCTGACGGAATACTGGCCCTGGTAGTAGCCGGCAATCGCGTAGTCCAGGTTCTTGCTGGTGCGGATCAGTTGGCGGATGATGGCCACTCCGGCCGTTGCGTTGTCGTAAGGATCAAGCAGGTTCAGCTTCCGGCCCACCAGGTCGGACGCCCACTCGCCGGAGGACGGAATGACCTGCATGGTGCCGATGGCGTTGGCAGGGGAGACAGCCCGCTGGTTGAAGCCGGATTCCTGGTAGGCAAACGCGAGGGCCAGTGCCGGGTCCACGCCCATGCGCCGGGCCGTGTCCGCCACGATGGACTTCATCTGGGCAAGCGAAGGCACCGGAGAGGCATTGAGCAGGGCCTTGTTCTTGTTGGCGGAACTGACTACCGCTGCCGGGTAGGTAAAGCCAAGGAAGGAACTGGGCACCAACGGGGTGACGCTCGACGTCGGCTGGACAGGGCTCGTGTACTTCCCCGGGATCACGAGCTTGTTGCCGGGGTAGATGATGCTCGTCACCTTAAGGCGGTTGGCGGAAAGAAGGTCCGCCAACCTGACCCCGTGACGTGCAGCAATGCCCGAGAGTGTGTCTCCGGACTTGATGGTGTAGGAGCGCGAGGAAACCGTGCGGGCGGGGGCGGGCGCCGATTTAGTCGGAGCCGGTGTAGCCGCCGTGCCGCCGAGCCGGATCTTCTGTCCCGGGTAGATGATCGAGCTGAGGGACAAACGGTTCCAGCTCAGCACCTGCGAAAGCTTGACGCCGTGCCTCGCCGCGATGCCGCCCAGGGTGTCTCCGGATTTCACGGTGTACGTCCTGGTGGCGGAGCTGGCGGGGGCAACGCTGGCGGCTTTCCCCGCAGGTGCAGCGCCTTTCAGCTTCAACTTCTGTCCCGGGTAGATCACCGAGCTCGACTTCAGGTTGTTCAGCTTGAGAACAGCCGAAGTGCTTAGGCCATAGCGGGCGGCGATGCCGCTGACCGTATCACCGCGGACAACGCGATGGCTGCTGGGAGTGACGCGGGCCGGCTGCAGCCCGGAGGGGATGGAAGCCGGTACGGATGCGGCGGGGATCACCCCTGCCTTCACCGCAGCAGCCTGCGCCTCCATGGCGGCAGCAAGCGTTGCCGGGATTGCGCTGGGCCTCGTGTCGGCGCTGGCCGGCTGAGCGAGTGCCAGGGACGACAGCATGACAGCGGGCAGGGTTGCCGTCGTCGCAGCAATCATCGGAAGGCTCTGCCTGGGGGGCTGCTTTGGCGTGCGGGTCGTCGTCATGGGAAAGATCCTCTTCTCAGCGGCGAATGCTGTCGGTCAGGCACGTGTGACTAATGATACTAGTGTTACCAAAGTTCTTTTTGTTACAAATGTGATCAATGAGAATCTCTCATGCTTTCGCCAATAGCACAAGAAAATGCCGTCACGCGGAAAATTGGGCGGATCGGAGTGTCGCCGCGGAAGCACGGCCAGAATTCGTGTCGACCGGTTGCTGACTAGGCGCGCAGGCGCCAGCCGTGGCAACCTTGACCCGTGAGTACTGTAGAAAGCCTTGTTGGCGACTGGTTGCCCCTGCCCGACGTAGCGGAGTTGCTGGACGTTTCCATCACCAAAGTCCATGGATTGCTGGATGAACGCGCCCTCGCTGCCCTCCGGGTGGGTGAACGCAAGATCCGTTCCGTACCTGCCGCCTTCCTCCAGGACGGACACGTCGTGGAGAGCCTCAAGGGCACCATTGTTGTCTTGTCCGACGCCGGATATTCGGACGAGGAGCTGATCACTTGGCTCTTCACCCCCGATGATTCACTCCGGGGCCGCCCGATCGATGCCCTCCGGGAAGGCCGCAAAACCGAAATCCGCCGCCGCGCCCAGTCCCTGGCCTGGTAATCCGAACCCACAAGGAAAAGCACGTCAGGTCGCTCCCAGCTCTGGAAACGACCTGACGTGCTACTCAGCTGCCGTACTGGGCGGCGAGGTTGTCAAGAGGCGCGGCTGACAGTTGCTTCGGCGAGCTTCCTCAGAGCCGTTTTAGGAAGGTCGTCCAGCGGGAGAAGTTCCAATGCCTCGTAGGCCGCGGCCCCGAACTCTTCAATCAGGACTTCGGTGGCATGCAGGGCGCCACAATCAGCGATGATCCTGCGAATTTCCGCTACGTCTTCCTCGCCCAGATCGGGACTGCCGAGCTTCGCGTCAATGAAGGCAGATTCCTCCGGCGTGGAAAGGTCCAGGGCGAAGGCCACCAGGACGGTGCGCTTGCCTTCCCTGAGATCGTCCCCGGCCGGCTTCCCGGTGGTGACCGGATCCCCAAAGACGCCCAGGACATCGTCCCGGAGTTGGAATGCTTCGCCGAGCGGCAAAGCGAAGGCAGAGTATCCGCGGAGCAGGTCGTCCGTCGCTCCACCCAGCGCTCCGCCCAGGGCCAGCGGGTGTTCGGTCGAGTACTTGGCGGACTTGAACCGGATGATCGACTGGGCCCGGCTCACCGCACCGGCACGGTCGCGGACCGGACCGGCCACTTCTTCCAGGATGTCGAGGTATTGCCCGGCCATGACTTCGGCGCGCATGAGGTTGAAGATGAGCCGCGCCCGGCTTCCGGATGCCGCCTGCTCACCGATCTCGGTGAAGGCTTCCTCACTAAAAGACAGGCACAGGTCCCCGGCGAGGATGGCCGCAGCGTGGCCGAAGCGTTCGCTGTCCAGGGCCCAGCCCTGGCTCTCATGCAGCTGGCTGAAGCGGCGGTGGACACTTGGACCCCCGCGACGCGTATCGGAGCGGTCAATGATGTCGTCGTGAATGAGGGCCGCAGCCTGGAAGAGTTCGAGGGCTGCCCCCGCCGTGATGACATCCTCTGCTGCGGCCGGCCCGCCGGCGCCGCGCCATCCCCAATAGCACATGAGCGCGCGGAGCCGTTTGCCTCCGGTCACCAGGTTTGAGATGGACCCCATGATGGGATCGATGTCCGGAGAGATCGAGGTCATGACAGAGTGCCTGGACGTCAGGAAGTCCGTGAGCCTGCCTGCTACAGCCGCGACAAAGGCTGTTTGTTCGACGCGGAGCTGCTCGGCCACCGTCACTTGATGGACCCAGGCGACACGTTGGCGCCGATCGTGAACGTGGAGACATCGGCGGTCTGCGGTACCGCGATGTTGACTGTTTCGGTGCCGGCCCGGACGAAGTCCCGGGAAGCTACGGTCCCAACGGTGTTACCCGGAACGGCCTTGAACCCCTGCGCCTCCAGAGCCTTGGTGTAAAAGCCGATCACCGACGCCGGTGCGGCGGACACAGACCCCACGAGGGCTACCGTCGCGGGGGAGGATGACGTGTCGAAACTGCTCGAGACGACCTTCGCGCCCGGCATGAGTGGAAGGAGCTTTTGGGGGAAGCCTGCGACGAGTTTACCTATGGTGGCAGAAGTGCCCGGAGACGCCGTCGGGCTGGGCGGTGCCGTGGTGGCCACCCGCGCCGCCTCCGCGGCGGATGCGGTTTCGGTGGCCGCGGTTTCAGGGGATGGGGCGGGTCCGGGGGCCGGTGCTGCGCAGGCTGACATCACCACCATCACCGTGCCGGCCGCAAGCAGGCCGAGGCCTGCAGGCATGTGCGTTCCAATGACCTTCACAGGTGCGTTCCTCCTGGGGTTGATGCCGGATCCAGCCTCCAGTTTAGTCAGCCCTTGGGCATAGGATTGCAGACGTGGTGCAGGAGAGAGATAAGGAGCAATTCGAAGCGCGTCTTCGGGAGCTCCGGCGCAGCAGCATCCTGCACGTTGATATGGATGCATTTTTCGTCTCCGTGGAACTGCGGTCCCGTCCTGAGCTTCGCGGCAGGCCGGTAATTGTCGGCTTTCCCGCCGACCGGTCAGTCGTACTGTCAGCCTCCTATGAGGCGCGCGCTTTTGGCGTCAAATCGGCCATGCCTATGGCGGTTGCGCACCGCTTGTGCCCGCAGGCGGTCATCATTGAGCCGCGGCACAAGCTGTACTACGAAGTCTCGGGGCAGCTGATGGGCATCTTTGAATCCATCACTGAACTGGTGGAGCCGCTGAGTGTCGATGAAGCATTCCTCGACGTCGGAGGTGCCATCCGCCGGCTGGGCTCGCCCCGGAACATTGGGGAGCTGATTCGGCGGAGGGTGGCCAGTGAACTGGGTATTACCGCCTCCGTGGGAATTGCCGCCACCAAATTCGTTGCCAAGATAGCCTCCACGCGCTGCAAGCCCAACGGGCTGCTGCTGATAACGCCCGAGCAGACGGTGCCGTACCTGCACAGTCTCCCTGTCGGTGCTCTGTGGGGTGTCGGCGCCAAGACGGCAGACGTGCTCGCGAGAATGGGCATCCGAACGGTTGCCGATGTCGCAGCCACTCCCGCCGCTTCCCTTAGGAAGGTCCTGGGGGCCACGGGCGAGCACGTCCATCGGCTGTCCTGGGGAATCGATCCGCGGACAGTGACTCCCGTCAGGGTGGAAAAGAGCATCGGGGCGGAAGAGACCTTCGCGGCGGACACTGCTGACGAGGCCCAGCTCCACAGGGAACTGCTGCGCCTGTCCCACCGCACTGCTGAGCGCCTGCGGGCTTCCGGGATGGTGGCGCGGACGGTTGCCCTGAAGCTGCGGTATGCCGATTTCTCTACAGTGACCCGGAGCAGGAGAGTGCATACGCCCGTGGACAGCGCGCAGCTGATCTATGCGGTGGCCCTCCAGTTGCTGGACTCCCTGGGGAGCCTGCCCATGACAGTACGGCTGGTGGGGGTCCGGGCCGAGCAGCTTGAGTCTGCGGCGCAAACGTCCCTGCAGCTGAGCTTTGACCGGCGGGATGACAACTGGCGGGCCGCGGAACAGGCGCTGGACCGGGTGGCGGAGAAGTTCGGCACTAAGACTGTTCTGCCGGCCCGGCTGCTGGACCCAGGGATGCCCTCTTCCAGGCCGCCCCGGAGCGAGCCCTGACCCGAAGCACTATGGCCGGAAATGCTCCCGAATTCATGCGCCTTCAGCCGTTTCGGCCGGTGAACAGTGTCTTTCACAACACCGCACAACAAACTATCCTTAGAGATACATAGATTTCGAACGTCTGGACATGTGTGGATCGCCTGACCCGCCAGCGTCCGTATGCTTGGATCCCTGGACCTGCCAAGGATGGAGGGCCGGGAACCAGTACAGCATGTGGATCGTTGACGAGGCAGAAACAACTGGTCCCGGCTCGTCCGGACGTTGGCCTACTTAAGGAGGTCGTGATGCCGCTCTCGGAGCACGAACAGAAGCTGCTCGAGCAACTCGAGAGGCAACTGCATGAGGACGATCCCAAGTTCGCCAGTTCCATGGGCTCGGATCCAGGCCGCACCTGGTCCACCCGGCACATTGTGATTGGCGTCCTGGCAACATTGGCCGGAGTCATGCTCCTGCTGGTGGGGGTTTCCCTTCAGAACATTTTCGTGGGTGTCCTCGGATTCATAGTCATGGGTGCCGGGGTGTACTTCGCGACGATGCGCAGTGCTTCGACAGGCAAGGCTAAGACGGGTGGTCATGGAAAGAAGTCCAAAGGCAAGAGTTCCTTCATGAGCAGCCTCGAAGAGCGCTGGGATGAAAGGCGCCGCGGCGAGCCCTGACCTGCTGTGCCGCCGCACGTCCACATCCCTCCACTTTTCTGCCTGCACGACCTCCACTTTGCACCACCTGGCCTTTCAGGAGGCCACGAACGAAGACCCGCTCCGGCGGGTCTTCGGCGTTTAACCGGTCTTTTGTCGTCTGGCGGCCCATGGACCATGCCCTGAACACTCACAGGATTCCCACGGAGCACAAAACCCCTCCACTCCGCCCCCCGCCCTGAATTCTCCGGAAATGAGGGCTATTTGGGACACAATATAGCCTTCCAATTACCCGTGCTGCGTTGACTGTGGGGAGAAGTGGAGTAAAGTGGAGCACGTAAGAGGGTAGTGGCAGCGCGGGGGTTGTTCGGCTTCTGACGACAGACGGGCGGTGGGCATGTGTTCCTGGGGACACACTCGCCGCGTCTGGATGAAAAGGGCCGCATCATTCTTCCCGCAAAGTTCCGAGAGGAGCTTGCCGGCGGGCTTGTTCTCACACGAGGCCAGGAGCGCTGCATCTACGTCTTCAGCGAGCAGGAATTCGCGAGGGTTCACGAGCAGATCCGGGAGGCTCCCATCTCCAATAAGCAAGCTCGTGACTACATTCGTGTGTTCCTCTCCGGAGCCTCGGACGAGGTACCTGATAAGCAAGGGCGGGTGACTATCCCGCCAGCCCTCCGGGAGTACGCAGGCCTCGGCAGGGAGTTGGCTGTCATTGGCGCCGGTACCCGGGCTGAGATCTGGGACGCCGAGGCTTGGAATGCGTACCTGGCGGAGAAGGAAACCTCCTTCTCCGAAACCGACAACCCTATCGCCGGGATTCTCTGAATTCCGGCGGAAACATGTGAACGTGCTTCTTGAACGAGATCTCCAGCCGCCCATCCACCGTTTTCCTGGCTCACTTCCCCGGAGCCAGGCGACGGTTAGGACAGGCGCGGATGGGGATCTGGCTTAAGAAGCATTCCGCTTAGAAAGCAGCAACTGCGAGGCAGGGAGGACGAAGGTATGAACGAGGATGACAACGCCAGACCTACGTCCGAACGCCATGTGCCGGTCCTGAAGGACCGGTGCATCAATTTGTTGGCCCCGGGATTCGAAGCGGCGCGCCTTCGCGGCGAGACCCCTGTGGCAATCGACGCCACCCTTGGGATGGGTGGCCACTCTGAAGCAATGCTGCAGCGGTTCCCGGATCTTCACCTCGTGGGCATCGACCGGGACGAAGAGGCACTGGCCCTGGCCGGTGCGAGACTGCAACCGTTCGCCGCGCGAACGGACCTGGTTCATGCGGTTTACGACGAAATCGCCGAGGTCCTGGAGGACCTCGGCATTTCCCAGGTCCACGGGATCCTAATGGACCTCGGGGTGTCCTCCCTGCAACTTGATGAGCGGGAACGCGGCTTCGCATATTCCTTTGACGCGCCGTTGGACATGCGGATGGACACGAGCCGCGGGCAGACCGCGGCGGATGTCGTTAACAATTACAGCGAGGAAGAACTGGTAAGGATCATCCGGAAATGGGGCGAGGAGAAGTTCGCCGGCCGGATTGCAAACCGGATCGTCACAGCCCGGGCCGCAAGGCCGTTCACAACAACCGGTGAACTCGTGGAGCAGATCCGTGCGGTTGTTCCCGCGGGCGCGGCCAAGTCCGGAGGGCACCCGGCCAAGCGGACTTTCCAGGCGCTGCGGATTGAAGTCAACGAGGAACTTGACGTCCTGGAACGGGCAGTGCCTGCAGCAGTGGACGCGCTTGCCATGGGCGGCCGACTTGTCGTCATGTCTTACCACTCGCTTGAGGACAAGATCGTGAAGGGTGTGTTCCAAACGCGGTCGAAGTCTTCAGCCCCGCTGGGCTTCCCCGTGGAGCTTGAGGAACACAAGGCCGAACTGAAGACCCTGACCAAAGGCACAGAAGTACCCACCGCCGTCGAAATCGCCGAGAATCCGCGTGCAGCATCCGCCCGGCTGCGCGCTGTGGAACGAATCAGAGCCAGGAGAGCCGCATGAGCACCGCAGCTGCCAAGAACCTCACCTTCGCGCCCGGCCACCGAGCCGGCGAAGTTGATCCCCGGCTTACTGGTGCCCGCCCCAAGGCCCGGACGCCCCTGTCGGTGGTCCGGTCTGCTCCCAGGAAACGCCGGGCGCCCTTCGTGGTTCTCTGCTTCGGTCTGCTGGCGGTAGCCCTGATAGCCGTCCTCGTCCTCAACATCTCCGTGTCCACCGCGCAGTACCAGCTGGTTAAGCTGCGCAGCGACCAGACGGCGCTGACCAAGCAGAACCAGGATCTGACACAGCAGGTGCAAAACTTCCAGGCTCCCCAAAATCTGGCTGCCAAGGCCTCAGAATTGGGAATGGTTGCTTCCACCGGCAAGGGGCAGATCGATCTGTCCACGCTGACGGTCAGCGGCTCGGCCAAACCGGCAGCCAAGGGAGACTCTGCCGGTGCGGTCATTGCCGCCCCGGCTGTTCCCGGCCAGCTCAACGTGGTGCCGCCGGCGAGCACCATCGAACCGCTCGAAAGCCGGAAGCCCGTCGTGGAAGAAGCTGCGGCGGCACCGGCGAAGAAGGCAGCCGAGGCCAAGCCGGCCCCTGTCCTCAACGGGGGCACTATCCCTGCGCCGGCCCAAAAGGTACCGGGGCAGTAACAGGGAGTACGCACGCGGCCAGCGGCCGGGGCAGGCAAGCAGTTAGGGATTGATCGTGGCGCAAGGCAAGGCAACCAGGCAGAGGGTCCCCGGCCCGCCAAAAAAAGCCGGCGCGCCAAAAAAAGCCGGCCCCCCGAAGAAAGCCGCCAACGCCACGAAGCGGCTGCGACTGGGGCTGAGCATCATGCTGGCCCTGCTGCTGGTGGTGGGCGGAAAGCTCTTCCTGGTCCAGGGCCTGGACGTCGGGGGCATGGCAGAAGCAGCCCTGAGTAACCGGCTGCGGCCAACCGTGCTGCCCGCCGAACGCGGCAGCATCATTGACGCCAACGGCACCGTCCTCGCCAACAGCGTGATCCGCTACAACATCACCGTGGACCAGGCCGTCAACACTAAAACGGAGTCCTTCAAACGGCTCGAAACGGTGAACGGTGAAGAGGAATTGGTGACGGTTTCCCGTGACCAGGGCATTTCGGAACTGGCCGCGGTCCTGGGGATGAAAGTGGAGGATGTCCACGACTCCCTGACCGGGACCAAGACGTACTACATCGTCGCCAAGGACCTCAAACCCGACGTTGAAGACCGGGTGTCCAAGCTGCAGATCCCGGGCGTTTTCTCCGAGGGAACCAGCAAGCGCGTTTACCCGAACGGTTCTGTGGCCGGCGGCATCGTGGGTTTCCTGGAGAACGGGGACAAGGGCCTGGCCGGCCTGGAGCAGACACAGGATGCCATCCTCCGGGGTGCCGACGGCAAGCGCGTTTTCGAAATCGGCGCCGACGGCCTCCGTATTCCGGTGGGCGTGGACGAGCTGACCCCGGCCCAGGACGGCAAGGACGTCAAACTCACCCTCAACTCCGACCTGCAGTACTTTGCACAGCAGGCCATCCAGAGCCAGACGGACAAGCTGAGCGCCGAATGGGGCACCATCATCGTTTCCGATGCTAAGACCGGGGACATCCTTGCCATGGCAGACACCAACGCCCCGGACCCCAACGATCCCGGCAAGGTGGCCGCAAAGGACCGCGGAGTCCGCGCTGTCACCGCCGCGTACGAGCCCGGTTCGGTTGAAAAGATGATCACGGCTGCGGCGGTGATCGAAGAAGGCAAAGCGAAACCGCTGGACACCTTCGTCATACCGCCGTCCTATGTTGTCGACGGGCAGCAGTTTGACGACTCCTTCAACCACGGCACCGAGAAGCGCACCCTGGCCGGAATACTCGGCTGGTCCATGAACACCGGAACCGTCATGGCCGGCGAGCGGCTGACGAAGCAACAGCGCTACGACTGGCTGCGGAAGTTCGGGATCGGCGAGGCCCCGGAGATTGGCCTGCCCGCGGAGGCCAAGGGAATCCTGACGCCGCCGGACCAGTGGGACGGCCGCCAGCAGTACACCGTGCTCTTCGGCCAGGGCGTGTCGCAGTCGACGCTGCAGACAGTCCGCGCCTACCAGACCATCGCGAACGGCGGAGTGATGCTCCAGCCGAGACTCATTGACAGCTACATCAACCCTGACGGAACGGAAGAGAAAATCCCGGCAAAACCTGCCCGGACGGTCGTCTCCAAGGAGACCGCCAAGCAGGTACGGGACATCCTTGAAAGTGCCGTTACAGAGGGCCAGATCAAGGAAGCGGCGATCGACGGTTACCGCGTTGGTGCGAAGACCGGAACGTCGCAGTCGCCCTGCGACGACGGCACTGCCGGCTTCTGCGGCTACACGGCATCGATGGTGGGAATGGCGCCGATGGACGATCCGCGGTTTATTGTTGAGGTGGTCCTGCAGCGGCCCAAAGGTTCCATTTACGGCATCACGAACGGTCCCATATTCCGTTCAGTCATGAGTCAGGCATTGCGGACGTACAACGTTCCGCCGTCCAAGGGCCAACCGGTCAGGCTGCCGCAGTTCGCCAAGTAGTAAACCCGCTTTCAAGACCGCGGTACGCCCGAACGCTTCGTTCTGCCGTGTCCGTTGGTCCACTAGTACCAACGGAGATTCCCTTGTCAGAACTCAATGCCCCTGGCACTGCCGACGCCCAGCAAGGGCAGGCCAACCGCAGTGCGTTCCGGCCCTCCGCCGTCGCCGCAGTTGAACTGGGGGCCCTTGGCCGGGAACTCGGCATCACCGTCGCAGGAGCCTCGGCAGCCGTCCCGGTGACAGGGATCTCCCTCAATTCCCGGGCGGTGCAGCACGGCGATCTCTATGTGGCGCTCCCGGGGTCTGTCCGCCATGGGGCCGATTTCGCCGCCGCGGCCATTGATTCCGGAGCGGTCGCCGTACTGACGGACGACGCCGGCGCCAGCATCCTTGCCCTGGCGCCGGACGTATCAGTGCCGGTGCTGGTCGTGGACGATCCGCGGGCCGTCGTCGGGCGTCTTGCCGCGGTGATCTACCGCAGCCAGGCAGCGGACGGAACCGCCCCGGCACTTTTCGGGGTCACGGGCACCAACGGCAAAACCACCACCACCTACTTCGTCAACTCGCTGCTCCAAGCCCTCGGCAAGAAAACGGGCCTGATCGGGACCATCGAGATTGTGGCCGGCGGTGAGCCTATTCCGAGCCTTCTGACGACACCTGAATCCACCGATGTCCACGCCCTGCTCGCCCTGATGCGGGAACGCGGCCTCGATGCGGCATCCATGGAGGTGTCCTCGCACGCCGTTTCCTTCCGGCGGGTGGACGGTGTGGTGTTTGACGTGGTCGGATTCACCAACCTCACCCAGGACCACCTCGATCTGCACGGCACCATGGAGGATTACTTCCGCACGAAGGCGGAGCTATTCACTGCGGAGCGCGCCCGCGCCGCCGTCGTAACGGTCGACGACGAATGGGGCCGCCGCCTCGCCGCTGACGCAAAGCTTCCGGTCACCACGCTTGCAACGCTGCCCCCGAACGGGATCGCTGACCCGTCTGCGGAAACGGCGTCTTCCGGGGCGGCGGACTGGACCGTCACCGAGACCCGGCCCCGCGGCCTCGGCACAGAATTCACGTTGCGCGGCAGGACCGGTGTGGAGCTCCGGGTGCACACCGGTCTCCCCGGCAGCTTCAACGTCTCCAACGCGGCCCTCGCCCTTGCCATGGTCCTCACCGGCGGTGCCGAGCCTGCTGAGGTGCAGACTGCCCTTGATGCCAGTGACCCCTTCACGGTCGCCGTGCCGGGCAGGATGCAGCTTGTCTCCACCGAGCCTGCGGCGGTGGTCGACTTTGCGCATAACCCGGATGCCCTGTCCCGGGCGCTGGAAGCCGTACGTTCAGCTGACCCCTCGTCCAAGGTGATTGTGGTGTTCGGCGCCACCGGCCAGCGTGACCAGGGAAAGCGGCCCGCTATGGGAGCCATCGCGGCCCGCCTGTCCGATGTGGTGATCGTCAGCGACGACGATCCGCACGACGAGGACGCCGCCGCCATCCGGGCCGACGTGCTCGTTGGCGCAACCGACGCCAAGGAGGCTGAGCAGCTCGACTGCCGCATCCTGGAGGTTTTCCCCCGCGACGAGGCCATCCGGAAGGCCGTGGAACTGGCCGCGCCCAACGACACCATCCTGGTTGCCGGCAGGGGGCACGAAGTGTGGCAGGAGGTCAAGGGCGTGAACCTTGCCCTTGATGACAGGGTGGAGCTCCGGAACGCCTTGACGGCACGGGGATTCACCGTTCTTGAAGATGACCGGATAGAGTCCTAGACCGACATGATTGCATTTACTGCGGCGGAAATCGCCGACATTACCAGCGGCCGCCTCCTCGCCGACCCCGATCTCACTCCCGGCTCAGTGGTAACGGACTCCAGGGAAGCCATCAGTGGTTCTCTCTACGTCGCCAAACCGGGCGAGAACGCTGACGGGCACGCGTTTGTGGAGGCTGCCTTCAGCCGCGGCGCCATCCTGGCCCTCACGGAGCGCGAGGTTGCCGACCCCACCGGCACGAGCTACCCCGCCGTGGTGGTCGAGGATGCTGTCCTGGCCATGGGCGCGCTGGCAGCCGAAATGGTCCGGCGGATCAGGGAACGGAGGCAGGCGGAGGGTGTACACTTCACGGTGATCGGCATCACCGGCTCTGCCGGCAAGACCACCACCAAGGACCTCCTGGCCGGCATCCTTTCCGGGGAAGCCAACACGGTTGCGCCGCAGGGGTCCTACAACGGCGAGGTCGGTGTCCCGCTCACGGTCTTCCAGGCGGGGTTCGATACCCGATACCTCGTCATCGAGATGGGCGCCACCGGGATTGGCCACATCAGCTACCTGTGCACCATGGTCCGCCCGGAAATCGGCGTGGTCCTGGGCGTGGGCACGGCGCATGCGGGCGAGTTCGGGGGAGTGGACAACATCGCCGTCGCCAAGGGCGAGCTGGTGGAAGCGCTGCCCGCGGACGGCACCGCTGTCCTGAACCTGGATGATCCCCGGGTAGCTGCCATGGCCTCCCGCACCACGGCCGCTGTCCTCGGTTTTTCTTCCCTGAACGCCGCCGCTGCAGGTCCCGTCGTCCGGGCACTGCAACTGGACACGAACGCAGCAGGGCACCCGGAATTCGACCTCGGGCTGCCCGGGGAAGAGCCAATCCATGTCGCAAGCAGGCTCATCGGTGAACACCACGTTGCCAACCTGCTCGCAGCCGCTGCCGCGGCCCATGCCGCCGGCGTCCCCGCCGAACGCATCGCAGGATCGCTCAGCTCACAGACCGCCGCCAGCCGCTGGCGGATGGAACGCACTGAGCGTCCGGACGGCGTGACCATCATCAACGACGCCTACAACGCGAACCCGGAATCGATGCGGGCGGCGCTGCGGACACTCGCTGACCTCGGCCGTGGCCGACGTACCTGGGCAGTGCTCGGAGCCATGCTCGAGCTGGGCGACGAGTCCATCCGGGAGCACACCGCCGTCGGCACGCAAGTGGTGCGCCTGAACATCTCACGCCTGCTCGTGGTGGGGCGTGAAGCGCGGCCGCTCTACGTCTCCGCCATCCAGGAAGGGTCGTGGGGCGAGGAATGCATCTTCGCCGAGACGGCCGATGAGGCGTTCGAAATCCTGGAAGCGCAGCTGGAGCCAGGTGACCTGGTGCTGTTCAAGTCCTCCAACAGCGTGGGACTGCGCCATTTGGGCGATCGGATAGCATTACCCCCGAAAACCCCCGCAACCGCCAATGAAGGGAGCGAGCTGCTGTGATTGCACTGCTGATCGGCGCTGGCCTGGCCCTGCTGATGGCATTGGTGGGTACACCGCTGTTCATCCGTCTGCTGGTCCACAAGAGCTATGGCCAGTTCATCCGTGATGACGGGCCGACGTCCCACCACACAAAGCGCGGCACCCCGACCATGGGCGGAACAGTGGTTGTGACTGCCGTCCTCCTCAGCTACGGCCTGACGCACCTCATCATGTGGATGATGAACCCGCTGTCTGCCGGTCCGTCGGTGTCAGCACTGCTCCTGCTCTTCCTGATGGTGGGAATGGGATTGGTGGGTTTCCTGGATGACTTCATCAAGATCTCCCGGCAGCGCAGCCTCGGCCTGAACGCCAAGGCCAAGCTGATCCTGCAGGGCGCGGTGGGCATCATCTTCGCCGTCATGGCCCTCTACTTCCCGGACTCCGACGGCCTGACGCCGGCGTCCACCAAGATCTCCCTGGTGCGCGACATTCCCTGGCTGGACCTTGCCTTCGGCGGAACCGTGCTCGGAGCCATCCTGTTCGTCCTCTGGTCAAACCTGATCGTCACTGCGGCCACCAACGGCGTCAACCTAACGGACGGCCTCGACGGGCTGGCGGCAGGGGCCTCAGTGATGGTCTTCGGCGCATATACGCTGATGGGCATATGGCAGAGCAACCAGGCCTGCGGTTCTCCCCGCCAAGCCGGCAGCGGCTGCTACTCGGTGCGGGACCCGCTGGACCTTGCGCTCCTCGCCGCCATCATGAGCGCTGCCTTGGTGGGCTTCCTCTGGTGGAACACCTCACCGGCCAAAATCTTCATGGGCGACACCGGGTCTTTGGCCATCGGGGGTGCCATCGCCGGGTTCGCCATCCTTTCCCGCACTGAACTGCTGCTCGCCTTCATCGGCGGTCTGTTCGTGCTCATCACTCTGTCGGTGATCATCCAAGTGGGCTACTTCAAGGTCACCAAGGGCAAACGCTTCTTCAAGATGGCTCCGCTCCAACATCACTTCGAACTTAAGGGCTGGGCCGAAGTCACAGTCGTCGTCAGGTTCTGGATCCTGGGCGGCCTGTTCGTCGCTGCGGGCCTCGGAATCTTCTATGCGGAATGGGTGGTTCTGCTGTGAGCGACATCCTCACCGGGGCAGCCCGGCTCAAAGACCTGGTCACCTGGGACTCCGACTGGTCGGGACTCCGCGTGGTGGTCACCGGCATCGGCGTCTCAGGCTTCGCCGCCGCCGACACCCTCATCGAACTCGGTGCCCGGGTGGTGGTGGTGGATGCCGCCACCACCGAGACGGCCCGCGCCAAGGCGGACACCTTGAAGATCGTCGGGGCTGCCGACGTCCAGCTTGGCGAGGACGCCGTGAAGTCCCTCCCCAAGATCGATGGCCTGAAACCGGAACTGGTGGTGACCTCACCCGGCTGGCGGCCCGACCAGGCGTTGCTCGCCGCTGCTGCACGGGCCCACATTCCGGTGTGGGGCGACGTCGAACTGGCCTGGCGGGTGCGAGTCCGGGAAGGGCGCAAGACGGCAGACTGGCTGACTATCACCGGAACCAACGGAAAGACCACCACGGTAGGCCTGACCGAGTCGATGCTGAAGGCCGCGGGCCTGAAGGCGATCGCCGTCGGCAACGTGGGCACCCCGATTCTGGACGCGCTCCGGGACCCCGTCGACTACGACGTATTCGCGGTGGAGCTGTCCAGCTTTCAGCTGCACTGGTCCGAGTCCGTCTCGGCCATCGCGAGTGTGGTCCTCAACGTCGCCGAGGATCATGTTGACTGGCACGGGTCGTACAACTCCTACCTGGCGGACAAAGCCAAGATCTACGAACACACCCAGAAGGCCTGCCTTTACAACGCCGAGCAGATCGAAACCGAACGGATGGTGGAGGACGCCGACGTTGTGGAGGGCTGCCGGGCCATCGGTTTTACCACCGTCACGCCCGCGATCAGCATGCTGGGCGTCGTCGAGGGCGTGCTGGTAGACAGGGCCTTCATTGCCGAGCGCAAGGACAGCGCAGCGGAGCTTGCCTCGATGTCTGACCTTGGCCCGGTGGCTCCCCGCCACATGGTCGCCAACGCACTGGCCGCAGCCGGGCTGGTGAGGGCCTACGGGATCAGCCCCGAGCATGTCCGCCAGGGGCTGCGGAACTACATTCCCGGCAGCCACCGCATCCAGCCCGTTGCCAAGCAGCACGACGTGCTGTGGATCAACGACTCCAAGGCCACAAACCCGCATGCCGCCGCGGCCTCGCTGTCGGCATTTGATCCTGTTATCTGGATTGCCGGCGGCCTCTCCAAGGGAGTCACCTACGACGAGATCGTGAGCCAGCACGCCGGCCGGCTCAAGGCCGTGGTGCTCATCGGCAAGGACACGTCATCCCTCGAAGAGGCACTGGGGCGACACGCTCCGGATGTACCGGTCATCCGGCCCGCCACGGGCGACACTGAAAAGGTGCAGTCCGCCGGAACCGGTCAGGACGGCGCGCCGTCCTCCTCCGAGTCCGGCGAAGCCGTCATGGCGCGGGCCGTCGCATCAGCAGCACAGCTTGCCACCTCCGGTGACACAGTGCTCATGGCGCCTGCGGCTGCCTCCATGGATCAGTTCTCTTCCTACGCTCACCGTGGCGACGCCTTCATCGAAGCAGTCCGGGGGCTCGTGGAAGGGCAGGCTCAGACCGGCAAGGAGTAGGAATGGTCAGCACGCCCACACGGCCCGTGAAGCGGCCGACGGGAAGCACCGTGCTGCAGCGGCCACTTCCTGGGAAGCTGCTGCGCGGATACCGCCGCTTCTGGTCGGCCCTTGAGGGGAACGGCAAGTCCCGTAACGGCTCCACCTACTACCTGATTCTGGGTACGACGCTCGCCCTGACGGCCATCGGGATCATGATGGTGCTGTCCGCCTCAAGCGTCGAGGCCATTGCCGCCGGGGAGTCCCCCTACTCGGCGGCCCTCAAGCAGGGGCTGTTTGCGGGGATCGGCATCTTCTTGATGTTCATGCTGTCCCGGATCAATGTGGTGTGGCTCAAACGGCTGGCCTGGCTGGGCATCATCGTCTCCTACGGCCTGCTGGGCCTGGTGCTGCTGATCGGCACCAGCGTGAACGGCAACAAAAACTGGATCGAAGTCGGCGGGTTCTTCACCCTGCAGCCATCCGAAGCTGCCAAACTCGCCCTGGCACTCTGGATGGCCACGGTGCTTGCCAAGAAGTCCAAGCTGATCCACCGGTGGCAGCATGCGGTGATTCCTGTGGTGCCGGTGGCCCTGGGCGTCATCGGACTCGTCCTCGCCGGCAACGACCTCGGTACCGGCATGATCATCATGATGATCATGGCGGCCGCGCTGTTCTTCGCCGGTGTGCGCCTCTACCTCTTTGGCTTCGCCGCCGTAGCTGCGGTCATAGGGACGGCGTTCATGGCCATGACCAGCTCCAACCGCATGTGCCGCATCACCTCGTGGTGGACAGGCCAAAGCTGCGGTGACGGAACGGATGCCAACTACCAGTCCACAAACGGCCTGTATGGACTCGCCTCGGGCGGCTGGTTCGGCGTCGGGCTCGGCCAGAGCCGGCAAAAGTACAGCTGGATCCCGGAAGCCCACAACGACTTCATCTTCGCCATCATCGGTGAGGAGCTCGGACTGGTGGGGACCGTCGTCGTCCTCATTCTCTTCGCGATCCTCGGCGCCGCGATTTACCGCGTGGTGGTAGCGCAGGAGGATCTCTTCCACCGTGTCCTTGCCGGCACCATCATGGTCTGGCTGCTGGGCCAGGCCACGGTCAACATGGCGGTGGTCACCGGCCTCGTTCCGGTGATCGGCGTTCCGCTGCCCTTCATCTCCTACGGCGGGTCAGCCCTGCTCATGTCCCTTTGCGCAATCGGCGTAGTGTTGTCACTGGCCCGGGAACAGATGGCTCCCAGCCTTCGGCCCCGGAAACTGTTGCCGCCGCTTAGAAAGCGCGGACGCAAGACACCCCGTACGAAAGCGTAAACATCACCTGATGAAATCCGACACCTTGTCCGTGGTCCTCGCCGGCGGTGGAACAGCGGGCCATATCAACCCGCTGCTCGCTATTGCTTCGGCCATCCGCGAAGCCCGCCCAGACGCCCGGCTGCTTGCAGTAGGAACGTCCTCGGGCATGGAAACCCGGCTGGTTCCCGCGGCCGGACTGGAACTCGCCACGATTGACCGCGTCCCGTTCCCGCGCCGTCCCTCCACCGACCTGCTGCGGCTGCCCGCCCGCCTGGCGGGCGCCGTCAGGCAGGCCGG
>JAPSIT010000058.1 GCA_031178585.1 Arthrobacter sp. | reverse complement strand
CCCGGTTCCGGAGAGGTAGCAGTCAGCGACGGGGGCCGCACAGTGGCGCTGCGTGAAGTGCTGCGCACTGAATCGCAGTCCGTCTCGGCGGTCGTGGACAGCTGCTGGATCCCCGAGTCCGACAAGTAGGAATGTGAGCCACACCGCTTGCTCGTTGGGTTTCATCCACAGGATTGACTACAATGGACCAATACCTTTACCCCGCTGAGTTGGTTACTGAGTTCCACAAGTGGCCACCGTGGCGGGGTCTTTGCTTGTATGACCTGCTTGCTAACCACTAGAGGAGATGTCCGTGTCTACCACCAACAGCGCGCCTGCAGCTTGGCTTACCCAGGAAGCATTTGACCGCCTGAAGGCAGAGCTGGACCACCTTTCCAGCGCCGGCCGGGCCGAAATCGTCCAGAAGATCGAAGCCGCGCGCCAAGAGGGCGACCTCAAGGAGAACGGCGGCTACCACGCGGCCAAAGAAGAGCAGGGCAAGATCGAGGCCCGCATCCGCCAGCTCACCCAGCTCCTTCGTGACGCCCACGTTGGCGAGGCACCGGCAGACGACGGAATCGTTGAGCCCGGCATGATCGTCGTGGCCCGGATTGCCGGGGACGAAGAGACCTTCCTGCTCGGCTCCCGCGAGATCGCCGGGGATTCCGACATCGATGTGTTCAGCGAGAAGTCCCCGCTTGGTGCGGCCATTATGGGCCACAAAGAGGGCGACACCCTGAGCTACACCGCTCCCAACGGCAAGGCCATCACGGTGGAGATCATCTCCGCCAAGCCGTACGTCGGCTAACGTTAGCTGCACCTTCGCCTGTTTATGGCGACTGTTTTTGCGGCAGCCTTTGCAGCACGCACGACGCCGGCGCTCCCCTTCCGCGGGAGGGCCGGCGTCTCGCTTTAAGTTGTGTTTTAGGACGCCGTTTGGCGGCTTACCGCTGCAGCTCCAGAACCTAGCCTCTGCGGCGGGTACTGCTGCGCGACCGCAGCAGTACCGCAGCGAAGACGCCGCCCACCGCGCCACCAAGGTGCGCCTGCCAGGAAACGAAACCGGCCACGCTGGGAATCAACCCGAACAGGATGCTCCCGTACGCCGTGAACAGCACCAGCGAGAGCAGAATCTGCCACCAGCTGCGGTTGAAGAAGCCCCTCACCAGCAGGAAGGCAAACAGCCCGAAAACCAGCCCGGACGAGCCCACCGTGACGCCGTGGCCGCCGATCAGCCAGACCGCCAGGCCGGATCCGAGCCAGCTGCAGACAATAGCTGTCAGGAAGACGCGCAGCCCGGACATGAAGACCAGGAAGCCGAAAATAATCAGGGGCAGCGCGTTGGACAGCACGTGGTTGAGGTTGGAGTGCAGCAGCGGGAAGATGAAGATGTCCAGCAGCCCGTCGGGGCTGCGCGGCCTGAGGCCGAAGACCCGGTTCAGCCCGTGGAGCAACGCCGTGTTGAGAAGCTCGATGGCAAAGAGCAGCAGCACGAAGGAGCCGACCACCAGCAACCCGCCCTTGGCCCGTGCAGCGGGAGTGTCCCGTGCCGCCGCTGTGTCCCGTCCGGCGGAAGCGTCCCGCGGCAACTCCATCATCTTCGCCTCCTAGTGCACCACTATCGGCTGGAAGCCCTCGGCCCGCAAGGCTGCCAGCACCTGTTCTCCGTGCTCGTGGCCTTTGGTTTCGAGGTTTACCGTGATGGAGACGTCGCCCATGCTGATGGAACCGCCCACCCGGGTGTGGTCCAGGCCGGTCACGTTGGCGTCGTTCTCCGCAATGATCCGGGCAATGGTGGCGAGTGAACCGGGCCGGTCATCGAGCATCATCCGCACGGTCATGTACCGGCCCGCGGCCGAGAGACCGCGCTGGATCACTTTGAGCATCAGCATGGGATCGATGTTCCCGCCGGAGAGCACGACGGCGGTGGTGCCCGGGTTCTCGATCTTGCCGTCCATGAGGGCTGCCACGCCCACCGCGCCGGCCGGCTCCACCACCATCTTGGCGCGTTCCAGCAGGAAAATCAGGGCGCGTGCCAGCGAGTCCTCGCTGACGGTGACCACGTCATCCACCAGTTCCCGGATGATGCTGAACGGAAGCTGGCCGGGCCGGCCCACCGCAATGCCGTCGGCCATCGTCGAAACCTTCTTCAGCGGCACCAGCGCGTCTGCCGCGAGCGACGGCGGGTAGGCTGCGGCGTTCTCGGCCTGGACGCCGATGATGCGGATGTCCCGGCCGAGCTCCTTGGCGCGGGCCTTTACGGCCACCGCGACGCCGGCCAGCAGCCCGCCGCCGCCGACCCCCATGAGGATGGTGTCGACGTCGGGGACCTGTTCGAGGATTTCCAGCCCCAGCGTGCCCTGGCCGGCCACGACGTCCACGTTGTCGAAGGGATGGACGAACACCGCCCCTGTATCGTCGGCGTAGCGCTGGGCCTCGGCGAGTGCCTCGTCCACATTGTGGCCGTGCAGGATCACCTCGGCGCCGTGGCTGCGGGTGGCCGCGAGCTTGGGCAGCGCCACACCGAGCGGCATGTAGATCCTCGCCTTGATGCCGAGGCTCTTGGCGGCAACGGCCACGCCCTGGGCGTGGTTTCCTGCGGAAGCGGCAACCACGCCGCGCTTCTTGTCCGCGTCGGACAGCCGGGCCATCCTGACGTAGGCGCCGCGCACCTTGAAGGAGCCCGCGCGCTGGAGGTTCTCGCACTTGAAGAAGACCTGGCCGCCCACCATGCTGCCGAGGGCGCGGGAGGATTCCACGGGTGTGCGGGTAATAATCCCGTCAAGCAGCTTCTGCGCCTCAAGGACATCGTCCAGCGTGACGGGAAGGCTTTCAGGGGTATTCACGAACTTATTCTCCTTTGGGAAATTCAGTTTCGGGGCCAGGGGCAGCCTCGCTGCCCGGAGTCCCCGTTCCATGCCCGGCGTCCTTGCCGTGGCCAGCGCCCGGCAGGCGGGCTTCCTTAATGGTGTTGTCCTGGCCGGTGCCGGCCGAGCCCGCCGCAAACGCACCGCGCGCGGCAGCCAGTACCTGATCATGTTCCCACGTTCTGCCGGCAATATACCGAATCGCCGAATTTGCTACGGCCAGGATGGGGACCGAGAACAGGGCTCCGGGGATGCCCGCAAGGTAGGAACCGGCCGCGACGGCGAGGATAACGGCCACCGGGTGTAGCGCCACGGCCTTGCCCATGACGAGCGGCTGCAGGATATGGCTTTCCAACTGCTGCACCAGGAGCACGATGCCCAGCATCACCAGGGCGTTGACCGGACCGTTCGCGACGAGAGCCAGCAGCACGGCGATGGCTCCCGTTATCAGGGCACCGACGATGGGAATGAATGAACCGATGAACACCAGCACGCCCAGCGGCAGTGCCAGCGGAACTCCGATGATGGCCGCGCCCGCTCCGATGCCCACCGCATCCACGAAGGCCACGAACATCTGGATCCGCGCGTAGCTGACCATGGAGGCCCAGCCGCGGCGCCCGGCACCGTCGGCGGGAATGCGGGCGCGCCGGGGCAGCAGCCGGACCAGGAAGGCCCAGATCCGGCCGCCTTCGAGGAGGAAGAAGATCAGGATGAAGAGGGCAAGGATCATCCCCGCGGCGAAATGTCCTGCCGTGCTGCCGAAGGAAAGCGCTCCGGTGAGGATGCTGCGGCTGTTGTCCTGCAGCGCCGTCGTGGCCTCCTGGATGTACTGGTCGATCTGGGCCGCAGTCAGGTGCAGCGGCCCCTGGGCCAGCCAGTCCTGGATCTGCTGGATCCCCGCCAGCGCCTCGCTCCACAGCTCCCGGAAGCCAAGGACCAGCTGGCGCCCCACCAGCGCGAGAGCTCCGGCAATCAGCCCGATGAATGCCAGCACCGTCACGGCGACCGCCAGCCCGTTCGGGAGACGCTGCGAGCGCAGCCACCCGACCACCGGGCTAAGCAGGCCGGCCAGCAGCGCCGCCACCATGACCGGAATGATGAGGAAGCTGATCTTGCCGAGCAGCCAGACCAGTGCTCCCATGACCAGCAGGATCAGGCCCAGCCTCCATGACCAGGCCGCCGCGATGCGCACGCCGTAGGGAATGTCCTGCTCTATTTCCCGCTCCGTCCTGGGCCGCGAGGGGGGAAGGATGGCTGGCCTGGCCGGCTCATCCGGCGGAAAGTCCTTGGCTGGCGTCATAGCCCCATAATTCCCTAGCTGTGCGGCTATGGGAAACGCAAGGGCCGCTGTCAGGAACCGCTGTCAAGGGATGCGCTGATCCCCCACGTCATGGTGAAAGCATCATTCGGTGCAAGCCAGCGCAGGCCTTGGCCGGAGTTGAACGCGTTGGCCGGTCCAGTCATGGGCTCGATAGCCACGGCCTTGGTCCTTCCGGGGTACTTGGTGGAGACGAAGACGTGGGCGAAGGCGCACCCGGCATCCTGCCAGAGGCTGACGCTCCGGCCATCGGCGGCAGCCAGCGTGTGGCGGGCGATGCCGCCGTCGAATTCCAGGTCCGTCATGGAGACGTCAATGTCAAGGTCCCCCACCGTCCGGCCCCGGCGCAGGTCGGTCTCGCCGCTGACCGGTTCTGAGCTCCGCGGGATCAGCCGCTCATCCGCCACCAAGCGGGTTGCGGCCCGGACTGTGAGGGTGAGCTCCTCGCTGGGAACTTGACCGAGCCGCAGGTACGGGTGCGCCCCGAGCACGAACGGCGCGTCCGCCAGCGAGTCGTTGATCAGCGTCTGGCGCACCACCAACCCCAGGTCCTCGGCAAGGGAGTACTCCACCCGGTGCCGCACGAGGAACGGATATCCGTGCTGGGGGAACACCGGGGCCTCCAAGGTCACCGAAAACTCGGTCTCCGCCACCAGCGTGTAGGAGCTGTTGCGCAGGAGTCCGTGGCTTGCGTTGTTCTTGGACACCTCCGTGATGTCCAGCTGTTGCTTCTTGCCGTTAAGCAGCCAGACGCCGTCCTCCACACGATTCGCCCAGGGCGCCAGGGTGATGCCTGCCCCGCCCGGCGGGATCTCCGTGTCCGCGTAGGACTCCGTCAGCTGGACGCCGGCCCGGCTGTACCACCGCAGCCCCGCTGCGAGTTCGGTTACGACGGCGAGCGCATCACCGCGCCTGAGTTCATACTGCCGACCTGAGGCATACCGCCTGCGTTCGGGCTGGTCATCGCGGGGTTCGGTTACGACGCCGGAAGTCATGGAACTTACCGTACAACTCTTGCGCAAGCCCGGGCGGCAACCTCGGGTCCCAGCTGTAATTTGTTGCTTTTTGTTCGAAAGTATTTGTTTTTGGTCGATTTGTGCCACACTGGTTGTGTGCCCGCCGGACCGCCGGCCTACCGCGCTCAAAGGACACGACGCATGATCTCCATTACCAGCACCAGCCTCGCCGACGGCCGGGAACTGTTTTACTTCGACGACGCCGGGTCCTGCCGCGCGCGCTCAGTGGAAGAAACACCGGACCTCCGTGACCTTCCCGCCCGGGCGGAACCCGGCGAGGTCCGGTTCGACGCGCTGACGGGAGAATGGGTGGCTGTGGCCGCCCACCGCCAGACCCGGACGCATCTGCCCCCGGCTGACCAGTGCCCGATCTGCCCCACCACCGCATCCAATCCCTCCGAGATCCCTGCCCCTGACTACGACGTTGTGGTGTTTGAGAACCGTTTTCCCTCCCTTGGCCCGGCTGCGGGTCCGGTCCCCGACAACGCAGGCTGGGGAACCACGGCGCCGGCCTTCGGCAGGTGCGAGGTGGTGACATTTACGCCCGAGCACACCGGATCCTTCAGCGGACTGACAGAAACCCGGGCCAGGACCGTGGTGGAAGCGTGGGCCCACCGCACCGCGGCCCTGAGCGCCCTCCCCGGCATCAAGCAGGTTTTTCCCTTCGAAAACCGGGGAGCCGATATCGGCGTAACCCTGCACCACCCTCACGGGCAGATCTACGCCTACCCGTATGTCACGCCCCGGGCTGCCGTGATGGGCGCCGCGGCAGGAAAGTTCTACGACGACGCCGGTGGCAGGCAGACGCTGACCGGTTCGCTCCTGAAGGCCGAACGGGAGGACGGCAGCAGGATGGTGCTCGAAAGCGACAACTTCAGCGCCTACGTTCCGTTCGCTGCCCGCTGGCCCCTCGAGGTCCACCTCGTGCCGCACCGCCAGGTCCCCGACCTTGCGGGCCTCACCGGCGCCGAAAAGGACGAGCTCGCGCACGTCTACCTGGACCTGCTCAAGCGCCTTGACGCTCTCTACCCCACCCCGACCCCCTACATCTCGGCATGGCACCAGGCACCTGTTGACCGGCTTTTCCGCCCGTCCGGTTACCTGCACCTGCAGCTGACCTCACCGCGCCGTGCTGCCGACAAGCTGAAATTTCTGGCAGGATCGGAGGCAGCCATGGGAGCCTTCATTAACGACACCACTCCGGAACTTGTGGCGGAGCGGCTGCGCACTCTCGCTGTTCCGGGCTCTCCCGACACCACCCCCGCCCCGTCCACGCTGGCCGCGTCAGCGGTCGCCTCCTCCGTGCGGGGCCTCACCGAAGGAGCTTCCGCATGACCGCTGCCGCCAGCCCTGTGAACGTCGCCGGACAGTTCAGCAGCGCCTTCGGACGGGAACCGGACGGCATCTGGCAGGCTCCGGGCCGCGTCAACCTGATCGGGGAACACACGGACTACAACGAAGGCTTCGTGCTGCCCTTCGCCATCGACAGGACGGCGCGTGTCGCCGTCGGGGTCCGGTCCGACGGCAAGGTCCGCCTGCTGTCCACCTACGGGGACCAGGGCCTGACGACGACCGATACGTCGCAGCTTGAGCGGCACTCCGCCAAGGGCTGGACGAAGTACCCGCTCGGCGTCATGTGGTCGCTGCAACAGCGCGGAATCGACCTCCCCGGCCTGGACCTGCTCTTGGACTCCGATGTCCCGCTCGGCGCCGGGCTCTCCTCCTCCCATGCCATCGAATGCGCGGTGATCTCGGCCCTGAACGACATCACCGGGGCAGGACTCAGCCCTGAAGACATGGTGCGCGCCACGCAACGCGCTGAGAACGACTTCGTCGGCGCGCCCACGGGAATCATGGACCAGTCGGCCTCCCTGCGGGGGGCGGCCGGGCATGCCGTGTTTCTGGACTGCCGCAACCAGGCGGTCCGGCTGGTGCCATTTGCCGCCGAAGAAGCAGGCCTGGCCATGCTCGTGATCGATACCAAGGTCTCCCACTCACACGCCGACGGCGGCTACGCCTCCCGCCGCGAGGCCTGCGAACTCGGCGCTGAAGTGCTCGGCGTCAAGGCGCTCCGCGACGTTGCGCTGGAAGATCTTGAAGAGGCAAGCGGCCTCCTGGATGACGTCACTTTTCGCCGGGTCCGCCACGTTGTCACTGAAAATGACCGGGTCCTGCAGACAGTCGAGCTGCTGGACGGCGAGGGGCCGTCCTCGATCGGCGCGCTGCTGGACGCCAGCCACGTTTCCATGCGCGACGACTTCGAAATCTCCTGCCCGGAACTGGACCTTGCGGTCGCGACAGCCCGGACGCACGGCGCCATTGGCGCCAGGATGACCGGCGGCGGGTTTGGCGGCGCGGCGATCGCACTGACTCCGGTGGCTGAAGAGCAGCGGGTGCGTACCGCCGTCGTACAGGCCTTTGAGCAGGCGGGCTACACCGCACCGGATCTCTTCACCGTCACACCCTCGGCCGGGGCGATGCGGGTGGCGTAGCAGCGGGCGTAGGCTTGGCGCATGCCGGAAGCAGTCATCGTTTCAACCGCCAGAAGCCCGATCGGCCGCGCTTTCAAGGGTTCGCTAAAAGACGAACGCCCTGATGACCTGGCCGCCGCCATGGTCAGTGCCGCTCTGGCCAAGCTGCCGTCCTTCGACCCTTCCGGAGACAGCGGGCCCGGGCTGGATGACCTCTATCTCGGCTGCGCCGAGCCCAGCGGCGAAGCCGGTTCGAACATGGCGCGCGTGGTGACCATCCTGACAGGTCTGGACAACGTGCCCGCTGCCACGATCAACCGGTTCTGCGCCTCAAGCCTGCAAACCATCCGGATGGCCTATCACGCGATCAAGGCGGGCGAGGGCCACGCGTTCGTCGCCGGCGGGGTCGAGGCGGTCTCGCGTTACCAAAACTGGGCCGGCGCCGGGGAGACTGATGCCGGCAACCACAACCCCGTATTCGAACCGGCCCGCCAGCGCACGGCGGCGCGGGCCGAGTCCAACACGCCTTGGACGGACCCGCGGCTCGGCGGCCGGATGCCGGACGTTTACATCGCCATGGGCCAGACGGCGGAGAACGTAGCCACCTCCTACGGCATCAGCCGCCCGGACCAGGACGAATGGGCCGTGCTCAGCCAGAACCGGACCGAGGCCGCCATCGCCTCCGGGTTCTATGCCCGGGAAATCACGCCGTACGAACGCCGTGACGGAACCGTCGTGGAGCGGGACGACTCCCCGCGCTCCGGCGTCACCCTCGAAGCGGTCAGCGCACTGCAACCCGTGTTCCGCCGGGAAGGAACCGTCACGGCCGGGAACGCCTGCCCCCTCAACGACGGCGCGGCAGCCACGGTCATCATGAGCGATTCCCGGGCGCGGGAGCTGGGCCTGGAGCCTTTGGCGCGGATCGTGTCAACGGGCGTCAGCGCACTGTCGCCGGAACTGATGGGCATGGGGCCGGTGGAGTCCACCCGGCGGGCCCTGGCCGCGGCCGGGCTCGGAATCGGCGACCTGGACCTCGTAGAACTTAATGAGGCCTTCGCCGTCCAGGTGCTGGCCAGCGCGCGGGAACTGGACATCGACCCCGCGAAACTTAACGTCCACGGTGGCGCCATTGCCTTGGGACATCCGTTCGGCATGACCGGCGCCCGCCTAACCACCACGCTGCTCAACGGGCTGCGCGAGACGGACGGAACGATGGGCCTGGCCACCCTCTGCGTCGGCGGCGGACAGGGCATGGCCGTGGTTCTGGAGCGCCTCAGCTAAGCGCCCGAAGACAAAAGTGGGCCCCGCCATCTGGCGGGACCCACTTTTTGGACGTCTTGTTGGACTCCGACGGCGTTACGCCGTGCCGGCCTACTCCTCGCCGCGGAGGATGGAGAGCAGTCGGATGATTTCCACGTACAGCCAGACCAGGGTGACGGTGAGGCCAAACGCTGCGGTCCAGGCAAAGCGTTCCGGGGCGCCGCTGCTGACACCCGCTTCGATGCTGGTGAAGTCCATAATCAGCGAGAAGGCTGCCAGGCCAATGGCGAGGATGCCGATGAAGACGCCCAGCGGGATGCCGAAGATCTCAAAGCTCGTGCGTAGGCCAAACGGTTCCTGCACGGCGCCAGTCATCATCATGACCATGTTGACGAGGGCAAAGACGGCGTAGCCGATAAGGGCAATCATGAAGAAACGCATCGCCTTGGGGGTGGCGCGCACCTTGCCGCTCTTGAAGAGCACGAGCGTTACCGCGAACACGGAGAGCGTCCCGATGACTGCCTGCAGCCCGACGCCTGGGAACATGCCGTCCAGGATCCGGGTCAGTCCGCCGAGGAACAGGCCTTCAAGTCCGGCGTAGGCCAGGATGAGCGCGGGCGAGGGCTGCTTCTTGAACGTATTGACGAGGGCCAGCACGAACCCGCCCAGCGCGCCGACAATCATCAGCATGGTTGCCAGCGAAAGGCTGACGAACAGCGTTACTGCAGCGCCGGCCATCACCACGGCCAGGCACATTGCGGTCTTGACAATGACGTCGTCGTAGGTCATCCGGCCGGTTTCAGCGGGTCCCGCTGCCGGCCGGTTGTACATCTGCTGCAGCTGGTCATCCGTCATGTTCGGCTGCTGCTGCCAGCCTCCGGGCGCGTTCATTACCGGCGTCTGGCCGTAGCCGCCCTGGCCGTACTGGCCATACGGGTTCTGCCCGTACGCCTGCGGAACAGGCGGTGCCTGGGTGGCTTCACGGAAGTTCTTTCCGTTGAAGATCGGGTTTCCGCCAAGTGCCATTGCGGGTGTCCTCCAT
>JAPSIT010000057.1 GCA_031178585.1 Arthrobacter sp. | reverse complement strand
GCTGAAACAGCACCCGATACTGCCGGATCCGTGAGGGCACCATGTGGGTGAACGCGTTGTTTGCGATCGACGCGGAATTCATCGGAGCAACCGCAGCCGGCAGGAGCGACAGATGAACTCGCAGGCGACAGGAGCCGCTCAGGTCCGATAGGGGCTAACACGCAAGCCGCTCGAATCCAACGGAGCCGTCCTACAGGCACTGCGAACAAAAAGAGATCGCCCCGCCGGACAAGAGTCCTGCGGGGCGACCTGTTCTTCGGTGCGGCAGCCAGCCGGGCAACCTGCAGCCGGTGCTGCTACTTCGCCGTGATGGTCCAGTCGCCGTCGGAGTTGACCTGGACGAAGCCGGGGGTCAGCTGCACGGTGCCGCTGTAGGCGCCGATCTTGTTGACGGCAAGCTCCGGGATCTCGCTGCCGAAGCCCTGCACCAGGAAGCTGCCTTCACCCTTGTTGGTGATGGCTGCCTTGTCACTGGGCGCATCCCAGTAGAGAACCATGTCGCCGCTGCCGCTCGCCTTGCCCGTTGAGGCGGGGACGCTGTCGATGTCTTCGATCTTCAGGGTCCACGCTGCATCAGCGCTGATGGCGAACTCGGTGGTGGGCACACCGGGGCTGGTGTCCACGAGGTGCGAGCCGGCGTAAGCGCCGACCGTGTTGACCAGCAGCATCTCGGCGCCATTGGTTTCCAGGACCGTGTTGCCGCTGCAGGCTTTGCACGTGAACGTCACGACGGCCGGAACGCCCTTGAGGTCAACCGTCCTGACGTCGTCGCCCGTGCCCGTCAGCGTCTGCGCCTCCAGCCGCGGCCGGTCTTCCCCGGCAGCTGCTTCCTCGGACGCCGCCGGTTCCCCGGAGGAACCGGATCCGCCCGTCTCCGTGACAGGCGCCGCGGAGACGATCGGCGACGTGGACGCCTGCTGGATGGCCACCATCGCGCCAAGCCCGATGAACACGCTCATCACGAGGCTGACCACGAGGAGGACAACCGAGACGATGACGGCCACCGTTTTGTGCTGCGCATACCCGCCCAGCGGCCGGCGGTTCTTGTCTGTCTGCTTGCCGGCGAGGGTGATGACCAGGTCCACCAGTGACCAAACGCCCAAGCCGCCAAGGGTCAGCAGCTTGGCGACGCCCGTGCCGATCTTGCCGAGGTAGAAGCGGTCCACGCCCAGGCCGCCCAGGAACAGGGAGAACAGCCAGGCCGCGAGGAAGGACTTCTGCGGAGCTGCACCAAACCCGTACTGGTCCGCGCCGAACTGCTGGCCGCCGTACCACTCGCCTGTCCCGTACTGCTGGCTCCCGTTCTGCTGTCCACTCGGGAATCCGGGTGCACCGTAGGTGGTGTAATCGGGGGCCGGCGGTGGTGGTGGCGGGGTTTGGCCGGGCTGGCTCATGGCGTCCTTTCAGGGCTGGTGACGGCAGGGGTCACCGAATGGCGGGTTACGAAGGTGGGTGCGGCGGCTGACGCGGGTGGGTGCTGAACCGGTGAGGCGGGCCGCCGGTTCTGCGGAAAGGAGAGGTGGAAAGGGAGGCTACGGGTAACGCCGGGGATGCGCTGACTGCACAACGCGGGTTTCACTGCTGCCTTGCAAGGCTTTTATAGCTTGCTCATGCGCTGATTCCCCCAGTTTTACGCTCCGGCGTATCCGCCCCCTGAAGGGATAGTACACGCGCCCGGCGAGTCGAAACAGCATTGTCCATTAAGGTGCGGTTAAGGTCACGGGGCGGTCTTTCACGCGCGCCCCAGCGGGCGCAAAACGCCCATGACGACGGCGCCGGCAGCCGCCGTCGTCATGGTTTTGGCATTCAAGCTGTGGCCTCGTCTTCGACACGCGTAAGGTTCTGTGCCCCGGCGTGGAACACTGATTCTTCCATTTGTGCTGCGATGGTTTTCCAGTGGTATTTCTTCAGCAGCTCACGTACGTTGCGCTCTGGGCGGGTGGCTGGTTTTCTGTGCCCGAGTCTGGCGCAGAGCGCTGCGAATTCCTCGGCAGTATCCCGGAGGTGGACGGTTCCGGAGAAGTCGGCCACGACGTCCGGGACACGGGTGGAGATAACGGGGAGTCCTCCGGCGAGGTATTCGAGCGTCTTCGTGGGGCTTATGGAGCGGGTGGCATCATTGAGCGCGAAGGGCATCAGGGCGACGTCGAGGTCGGCCATCACGGCGGGCAACTGACGGTAGGTTTTGTGGCCGGCGTAGGTGATGTTCGGGGCTTGGGGAAGGTCACGGGGATCGATTTTGGCGATGGGACCAATCATCCGGATTTCCCAGTGAGGCAGCCGTGCCGCCATGTCGGCGATGAGGTTCAAGTCCAGCCGCTCGTCAATGACTCCGACGTAGCCTGCCACCGGAGTGCCTGTGTGTGAGGGCCGCCTGCGCAGGGCGGGGGCGTAGTGCTCGGGGGCGACGCCGCTGGCGAACAGCTGGGCCCCTGTCCGGCCCTGCCGGGTAATGGAGTTATGGAGGGACCTCCCTCCTGTGAATACGACATCGGCTCGGCGCAGGGCCTGCCGTTGCCGCACGATGAGTTCCGGTGCGGCGTCTTTGAAAGCGGCGAGGTCGTCCATGACGTCGTAGACGAGCCTCGTGGGCTGCAGGGCGAGGGCGACTTCCAGGGCCAGCGGTGTGTAGAGCCAGACCACACGTTCGCCGGCGGGTGCGCCGATAAGGTGCGGGAGCTGATCAATGTAGTGGGGCAGCACCTGGTCAAAGAAGCCTACGTGGTGGCCCTGTTCGGGGATTTCCAGCCACACCCGGTTGAGCCCGTCAGTCTCGGCGCTGTTGAGACGGTTTGGCGTGACCGGCCCTCCGTGCGGGGTCAGGGGTTCCTCGACGAACCACGTCTTCCGGTTCGGGCTCATCCTCGAGATGAGTTGCTGGGGACGCTGCCATACCCAGTCCCAGCGAAGGTGCGAGAGCACTATGAGTTCACTTTGCATCGACGATCCTCAGTTCCATCCGGGTGTTTTGGTTTGGTAGGCCGCTTCCGAGGCCGCTTTCGGGGCTGGATGACCAGGTCCAGTGGGCCATCTGGGGCAGATATCCCTTGAGCCAGGTGGCGACGGGCTCGGCCAACGTGTAGGCGGGCAGGTCCCTTGCCGGTGCCCCGGCGGCAGCCAGGGCGTAGGAATCCGACATGACCGAGGGCCGTCGGGCCAGTTCCGAGTCCAGCCAGTAGACGCCCACTGGGTCTACATGCCCATCGCAGCGGAAGAGGAGGGAATCCCAGTCGGTGGAGTCGATGAAGGGAAACCAGCAAAGGCCTTCCATGGGGACGCCCAGAGATTGGGCCACTTCGCATTGCTCCAGAACATATTTGAACCAGGTGGCCCTGTCGGAGGTCCGTCCCCGGATGTTGGTCTCGGTCAGGATGCAGGGGAGGTTGTAGCGGTGCCAGTAGTCGCGTATTTGTTCAGCCAGGGGAAGTGGCTGGGGCGTGGGGGCTGCCCCTCCCCCTGATCCGAAATTCCACTGGCAGTGTGCGTAGTAGTCCAGACCAAGAGTGTCGATTCGTCCGGACGGCATTTCGAGGAGCCGTTCTCCACCTACTTCCCGCAGCGGCTCCGCCATCGGACCGTCAGGATCATAACCGCGTCCGAGAAAGGTGTCGATGACGAGCCAGCGGCGTTCGTTGGCCATGCGTGCGTAGTCCTGTCCCGCTGGGTCTGACCCCGTGTGGTGCTCACAGGTATCGGTCCACACGTGCCGGGCCTGCGGCAGCATTTCCGAATAGAGTGCGCTGGCTTGGGCTACCGCGGGAAGCACATTGAGGATCTGGTCGACGAAACCCGCAAGACCGCGGTGGTAGGGAGGCCATATTGCTTCGTGTCCGGTGAGGAACAGTGTCGAAAACGGCTCGTTAAAGAGGGTGTATTCCTGGATCCAGGGATAGCGCAGGGCAAACATTTCGGCATACCGCAGGTAGGCGGGGCCGAAGCGGGGGTCAGCGAAGCCGCCGGTGATCCAGCGGGGGTAGCTGGTGTGGTGTACGAGGTCGATGATGGGGCTGAAGCCGTGGTCCCTGAGGTAGTGCAGCACCTTGTCGGTCTCCGACCAGTCGAAGTTCCCTGCCTGGGCTTCGACGCGGTGCCACCGCACCGGGTATCGCAGCCTGGTGACCCCGGACGCGGCAAGCAGTTGAAGGTCTTGCTTCCAGCTGGTGTCGTGCCCCGTGGTTTCGGTGATGTCCCTGTCGTGGGCAGGCAGGTAGGTGCTTTCGAAGGCACCGATCAGTTCAATGGGTTTGTCCGGGTCAATGGGTTTATCCGGCCCAAGAAGAGGCCGGGTCATGCCTCGGCTCCGCCGGCTTTAGGGGCCTGCCGGTGGTCGTTCCGGGCTTTTGCATCAGGGGCGGAGGTGAGCTCCGCATAGACGATGTCGAGGAGTTCGGCAGCCCGAAGGTTCAGCCGGCGGGATTCGTCAAGGTCCCGGTCCAGGCGGGAGAGCTCAGCCCTCATCTGCGTCGATTCAGCGGCCAGGTCCTGCAGCTGTCCGGTCAGGCGGCTAAGTTCGGCTGCGAGTTCCGTCCTCTGTTTCCTCCAACCGCTATCACGGCGACGGGCAACCCGTGCGGAAGGGGCGGCGCTTCTGAGGAGTCCGGTAACGCCGTTCAGCAGTGCTGTGGTCATTTTTGTCATGGTGTCCTCGCTTTGATCGTTAGCCGCAGAAGGCTGCTCTTCCCGTCCACGTCCGGGTCGGCGGCGGGTTCTTCCATCTCGAGCCCTTTCAGGTCAAGTTGGCGGCGCAGCCGTCCGGGGTCTACCGGCCCGTAGGCGTTCCAGGATGAGAACGCCCCGTTCTCTGCTCCGCCGTCGACTTCCAGGTAGGCGCGCCCACGTCCTCCTTGGGCGCGCAGGGCGTGTCGGAGGAAGGTCAGGACGTTCTCCTGGCCCTCCGGTTCAAGCGCGTTCAACAGCAGCCGGGCATAAACGTGAAGGGGAGCATCATCGCCGCGGCAGGCTTTGGCCAAGGGCGCGAGCTGGCGGACTGAGTTGAGGTTTACGCGCGTCACGCGCAGCTGCTGTCCGGAGCGCAGGGCCTGCCCTGCTATCGCTTCCAGCGCGGGACGGCTGTAGTCAACTGCCAGCACATCATGTCCGTGCCGTGCGAAATGCCGGGCATCTGTGCCTAGCCCGCAGCCAAGTTCCATGATCCGGGATCCGGTGGGCAGGTCCCGGGCAAGCTGGCGTGCCCATTCCGACGGGACAGCCGGCGTTCCTGCTGCGAGCTGGGCGCGGTGGTGATCCTCCCAGTTTTCCCGGTCCGCATCGAAGCTGTTGAGCCAGCCGTGAAACCGCCGGCGGGCGGGCGGGGGCGTAACGAACCGGAAGGCCGGATCCGGTGTCCGCCAACCCGGGCCATAGATGGCGGCCAGCATCTGTTCGGGGCTAGCCGGGCCGGGAAGCATTCGCCCATTCACGTCGACCGGCCTCAGCGGGAACACCCTGACGTCCCTCTCCGGTTCGCGCGCGTGGAAAGTCCCATGGAGCCAGCCTCCGATGATGAAGTAGGTAAAGATATCCACGTAGAAGCGGTCTTCGAGGGCAGCTCCCGGAAACATTATCTGCAGGTGCCCGGCTGAGTGGCGGACCGTCTCGTGGCCCTCGGCCTGCAGTATGTCCTCCAGGCGGAAGCTTTCCAGAGCGATATCGGAGGGGTTGCTGTGGGCGCTGAGGTAGGCAAGGTCGGCGTCGTCATCATGGGGCATGATGCGTCCGTCACGGATGGGCCCGAGCAGCGTTCCGCCGGTGATGAACAGGTCAAGCCCAGCCCGTCGTTTCACGAGCTGAATCAGGTCTTCTGTTGCGCCCAGAACATCCTGGATCAATGCAGGGTCGCGGCCTTCGAAGGACCGGCCCACCCGCCCCCACTTGTTGATGACCTGGGGGATGCCGGTTCCCGGTTCGGTGAGGGCGAACTCGTTCCCGGAATCATCGAAATGCACCCTGGTGGGCCCGCAGACGGGGATGCCGTCCTGGAGGAGCAGCAGGTTCGCGGAACCGCTAAGCCGCGGAACCAGTGCGGCCGGCCACCGGACTGTGAGGCGGTCTTCCAAGACGTCGCCGTCACTTGGGCGGAAGGTCCAGATGCGCCGGTTGGCCAGCGAGACGGAAAGACTGCAGGTTTCAGGAAAGGACGGCCCTGCCACGGTCAGGGCCGTCCTGTCGGCCTGGATAGTATGGGTCATGGCGTGCCCACAAGCTCCGTGTCAGCTTCATTCAGCGGGTCGGTGCGTGGCAGCCGGACGTCGATGATTTGCCCGGTCATGTCAGAGCCCAGGACACGGGCACTGGCAGCGGCCACGGTGCTGGCCTGCAGTAGTGATTCCTGGGCTTCGGCGCCGAAGGCTTTCGTGCGCATGGGGGTTGCGGTTCGGCTGGGGCTGATGCAGTTCACGCGAATGCCCGCGTCCCCCCATTCATCTGCCAGTGCCTGGGTCAGGTTCACGATGGCGGCCTTAGTGGCCGAGTACACCGTGTAATTGGCCCGTCCCCGGGTGTAGGAACTGGACGCATACAGTGTCAGGGAGCCCTTCGTCGCAGCCAGATACCGGTGGGATTCCTGGGCGACAATGAACGCTGCCATGAGGTTCACGTCCACATCATGATGCAGCTGTTCATCGGTAAGTTCGGTTAGCGGTCCTACGGTCAGCACCCCTGCTGTGAGGACGACGTGGTCCACTTTTCCATACGCCCCTGCTGCCGCGGCCAAGGCGGAGGACACGCATTGTCGGTCTTGGACGAAGGTGCCGCTACCCGTGCGGCTGTGGGTGACCACCGCTGCGCCCTCGGCCTCCAGTTGCCGGGCGAGTTCGGCGCCGATTCCGGTACTTCCGCCGAGTATGAGCACCGTCGACCCGCGCAGATCCACGGGCGCGGGCCGGGCTCCGGGCTTTTTGTGCTTGAGCTGGAACAGCTTATCGGCAAGGTGGATGTCGATGGGATGGGTGATTTTGATGTTGGCTTCATCGCCGGGCACCACGAAGATCGGCACTTCCGGGAGGTATTTCAGCACGACGGAACAGTCGTCGGTCGCCGCGAATCCCGGGTCCTTCCGAGCCAGATCATACGCTGCACTGATGATGGGGAACCTGAAGGCCTGGGGTGTCTGGCCTCGGCGCAGGCGTGCCCGTGGGGGCACCGCGGTAATGAAATCCCGTTCGTCGACTTCGATGATGGTATCGGCAGACGGGATGGCCGTATCGACGGCTCCGAATTCGTCCAGTGCAGTGACGCAGGCCCTGATGACGTCGGAGTCGATCAGAGGGCGGACGGCGTCGTGGAAGATGACGTTGGCCTCCCGGTCCTGGATCAGCGTCAGTGCCAAGTAGGAGGTTTCGTTGCGGTCAGCCCCGCCGGCGTGGATGCCGCGAAGCTTGTCGTACCGGGTCAGGGGCAGCAGTTCGCCGGCGCGGGCAATGAAGCCTGGTTCCATCATGACCACGATGTCGTCGATGATGGGGCAGCATTGAAACACTTCAACGGTGTACTCCAGGCTCGTCCGCCCGGCCACTGGAACAAACTGTTTGGGGATGTCCAAGCCCATGCGAGATCCCACCCCGCCGGCGAGGATCACGGCGACGTTCCTGCGCGGGCGTGGCAGTGCCGGGTTCCTGGTTAGGCTCGAGTTCGGCTCTGGGTTGTTGTAGGGCGCCATGAGATCCTCCTTTATCGACAAGTGCCGGATTCGGCCAGGGATGCCCGGGGACGGCCGGGAGCGCCAGGTATATGGATTCCGGCCGAGGAAAGCCGTCGGCGTGTTTCTTCAGCCGAGACGTACGCACCAACGGGCGGGTAGGAGCCAAGAGTTACGACGGAATTCACTACCGTCCTGCCGTGCACGTGCACGAAGTTGAAGGTCTGCGCACCGTCGCGGCCCTGCACGCCATTGTGGGGAACGACTAGATCCTGGGTGTAGCAGGTTGAGGAGGCGACCGAAACCGGCACGCTGGCAAATATGGAGGAAACCGAAAAATGCAGATGCCCGGCGAGGATGCCAACGACGTCGCTTCCCTCCACGACACGTGCCAGGCCGCTCTGGTTACGCAATTCCGTCACCGCCGCCAGATCCTGGACGGAGGGGATGGGCGGATGATGAAGGACCAGCAAGGTCCCGTCCGGGGCCGGCGACTGCAGTTCGGCGGCGAGCCAGCGCAGCTGCTCTTCGCTCACTTCCCCGTGGTGGAATCCGGGAACCGATGAATCCAGGACCAGCACCCGCAGGCCGCCCAGGTCGTACCGCCGGTCCAGTGGGGCGTCATCCGCCTCTTCATCAAGCAGCAGGGAGCGGATATGCCGGCGGTTATCGTGGTTCCCCACGACCCAGATCAGTCGCGCCTGCACCATGGCCGCAGCAGATTCCGCTGCCGTCCGTAGCTTCCGGTAGGCTTCTGGCTCCCCCTTGTCCGCCAGATCTCCGGTGAATAGGAACGCTTCCGGCCGCAGACCGGATGCGTGTATGGCCGCGAAGACGTCAGCCAAACGGGCCTCGGCGTCGACGTCGCCATACAGCAGACCTTCGCTGACGAAATGGGTGTCGCTGAGGTGGACCAGAAAGTGGTCCGGCCGCGGGTACTGCGCATCGACAGACGTCATCATGACCCCTCGATAGGTCCCCGCCAGCGTCAGGGCTGGAAGCAGGGGAAGAAGATCACCGGACGGAGTCTTCATACCGCCGAGAGGAAGCACATCATAAGCACACTTACTTCCTGCTGGCTACAAAGAATTTCCGGATCACCGCCCCTGACGGTTGATGTAGGTCTTCGCGAGGTCCTCGTTGCGGATCAGGCGCCGTTGGAGAGGCTTCAACTCGTCGTTGTGGGCGCGAGGGAGTCCTTGATCGCCATGGTCAGGTCGGGGACCGCGTGGAAGCGGCACAGTTCCTTGTCGGTCAGTTCGGGAACCAGCACCTCCGCTTGAGCCAGGGACTCGTGCCAACTTCCACGAGCATGTTCCTGCCCGAGATGATCCGTACAGGACAACGGGCCTGCTGCAGCCCAGATCTCTGCGGCAGCGCAAGCAAACCAAAGGACGAATGCCACCTCTGTTTACCGCGGCAACCGGGCCAACGGGGCCGGCCTGGACGGGGACCTTGATGGGACCCGGCCTTTTCCGGAGATGCGTACCTATCGGCGGACAAAGTAGTCCGTCCGCCGATAAACGAGTACCGACTACTCGTGCCCTTCCCGGCAGTCCCGGGGATATTGGCTACGAGACAATCCAGGACCAACTGCCAGGGGACGAGGGCATTAGGGGGTGCTGCATGGCAACGTCATTAGTGTCGTTCAATGCGGTGCGCCCTGTGCTTTTAGCAGGCACCCTTGCACTTGCTTGGTTGGCCTTTTCAGCCCCGTCGGGTGCGGCAGACACAGGAACGGACTCCGGCTCGGTGCTTGGCACCATTTCCGCTGCCGCGCCGGTGAGTTCCACCGCCTCCGGCGCGGCAGGCAGCGTCGGTTCTGGTCTCGACACTTCAGTGGCAGCGGTCACCAGGTCGGCGGTGCCGGCAGCACCTTTCCCGCGTCCTCCGGCACCGACGGCAGCTTATCCCGCACCCGTCCCCGGACCTCCCCAATCCGTTTCCGCAGACCCAGCCGCACCGACGAGCGTTCCTGTGATACCCCTCCCGGTAGTGCACGGGCTTGATCCGGCGAGCACTGTGGCCACGGCCATCGAACCGGCCAGCCCGGTGCTTGACGTCGCTTCGCCGGTGGTTAGAGATGCGGCTGTGCTTAATGCCGCCCTAAAGCCTGTGACCAACCTGGTGACAGAGTCCGCAGGACCACTTGCCACCGTAACTCCTAGCCCGGCCGTCGACGTCCTGTCTCCGGTGGTGGACGTAGTCTCGCCGGTGGTGGACGTAGTCTCGCCGGTGGTGGACGTAGTCTCGCCGGTGGTGGACGTAGTCTCGCCGGTGGTGGACGTAGTCTCGCCGGTGGTGGACGTAGTCTCGCCGGTGGT
>JAPSIT010000128.1 GCA_031178585.1 Arthrobacter sp. | reverse complement strand
AAACCGTGGTGACCGGCATCGACGAGTCCGGCGCGAACGTGACGCCGCTGGGCGCGATGCCCGCCATCACCAGCTGCGCGCCGAGCGCCGCAACCATCGCCCCGTTGTCCGTGCAAAGGTCCAGTGGCGGCACATGGAGCGTGATGCCGGCGGCGGAGCAGCGCTGTTCGGTCAGCTGGCGGAGCCGGGAGTTGGCCGCCACCCCGCCGCCCAGCAGGAGGCTGGTGATGCCCTGCTCGCGGCAGGCGAGCACGGCCTTTGACGTGATGACGTCCACCACAGCTTCCTGGAACGCCGCAGCGATATCGGCGACCGGCACCGTTTCACCCCTGGCCTCGAACTGCTCCACGCAGCGCGCCACCGCAGTCTTCAGACCACTGAAGGACCAGTCATAGCGGTGCCGCCCGGGTTCCTCCGCAGTGCCCATGTACTTGGGCTGCGTCAGCCCGCGAGGAAAACGGATGGCCTTGGCATTCCCGTCCCGGGCGATCCGGTCGATCGCGGGACCGCCCGGATAGCCCAGACCGAGGATCCGCGCCACCTTGTCGTAGGCCTCCCCTGCCGCGTCGTCGATGGTGGAGCCGAGCAGTTCCACGTCATCGGTGATGCTGCGGATGCGGAGGATTTCGGTGTGGCCACCGGATACGAGCAGGGCGCCGAGGTTCTCGGGAAGACCCTCCGCTGCGGGGAGGGTGCCGGGGCGTTCGTCGAGCAGGCCAACGCCCACGTGGGCCACCAGATGGTTGATGGCATACAGCGGCTTTCCCGTGGCGACGGCCAGTGCCTTGGCCGCGCAGACACCGACCATCAGTGCGCCGGCCAGCCCGGGGCCGGACGTGACGGCCAGGGCGTCGACGTCGGCCAGGGTCACCTTGGCCTCGGCGAGCGCAGCCGTGAGGGTGGGCACGAAGGCGTCGAGGTGCGCACGGGAGGCGATCTCCGGAATGACGCCGCCGAAGCGGACGTGCTCATCCATGGACGACGACACGGTGTTGGTCAGGAGTTCGGTTCCCCGGACGATCCCGACGCCGGTCTCGTCACAGGAGGATTCAATGCCGAGCACGAGGGGCTGGGAACGGTTCATTGCTGGTCTGCCTCCGTGGGGGTGGTCTGGCCTGTCTCGGCGCCGGCGCTCCTGCCGGCAGCGCCGGTATCTTGGGGATCCTGCCTGATGTCGCCCTGGTGCACGATGTCCTGGTGGATTGCGAGCACGTTGGCGAGTTCGAGCCGCATGATCAGGGCGTCGACGCCGTCGCGGTAGTACTTCCGCCGGACGTGGATCTGTTCGAACCCGAACCGCCGGTACAGCTGCTGTGCCCGGGGGTTGTCTGCACGGACCTCAAGCAGGAGATCCGCTGCACCGCGCCGCCGGCCTTCGCTGATCAGTTCCCTGAGCAGCGCGGAGCCGATCCCTCTGCCCTCATATTCCGGGACGACGGCGATGGTCTGCACGTCGGCGATCGGCTCGATGCACATCAGCCCGGCGTAGCCGATGATACCGTCGGCTGCTTCGGCGATCAGGTAGCGGCGGGTTTCGGGCTGGGACAGCTCATCCACGAACATCTGCAGCGGCCAGGCATCCACCGGAAAGAGCCGCTCCTCCAGCTCATGAACTGCTGGAATGTCCGCGGGAACCATGTCCCGCACCCTGATGCCTGCTGCCGCAAGCGGGCCCTGTGATGAGTCGCTGCTCACAGGGCCCGCTTCCTGGGCCCGGGCACCTGGGCGTCGGATTCGCGCAGATAGAGAGGTGTGGAGTCGGGGAGCTCCTCACCGGCAGCCAAACGGGCCAGCGCAAACTGCCCAAGGTACAGCGCATCCGGCTGCTCGGAACTGAAATCCGGATCGGCGCGCAGCACATCGGCATACAGCCCCGCGCCGGCACCATACGCGGGCAGGTCTGGAGCGTCTGCGGCGAACCCCACATGCGGGCCGTCCACGAGTTTCGGGAGCTGGCCTTCCTGCAGGGAGTACCGCGCCCAGTAGACCTCTTTACGGCGGGCATCGGTAGCCACGAGGAATTCCTCCGGGGCATCTGTGGACTCGGCCACTTCGAGCGCGACGGCATCCAGGCTCATCAGGCCATGCAGCGGCTTGCTCCAGGCGAAGGCAAGGGTGCGGGCTGTGGCAATGCCTGAGCGGAGTCCGGTGAACGGTCCCGGTCCGACGCCGACGACGATCGCGTCCAAGTCCGCCCCCGTGACGCCCGCGTCGGCGAGCAGCTGTTCGATCCCCGGGGCGAGCACCTCGGCGTGGCTGCGGGTGTCTGCAGTGGAGAAACTGCCGACCACCCCTTCAAGGGCATCGTCGGACACAAGCGCGGCGCTGGCGACGGCAGAGGTGTCGATCGCAAGGATGAGCATCAGGAAGTCCCTTCGACGGCCGGATCCAGAATCGGCTGATCGGCCCAGCGCGGGCCGAAGCCGCGGATGATGACGGTGCGGGGCTCGTCGTCGTCCTCGACATCAAAGTCCAGGACGCCCGGTGATCCGCTTCCTGGCG